>SCPW01000408.1 GCA_004298605.1 Gallionella sp. | reverse complement strand
TTGCCCCGGCGCGGCCGCCGGAACGCAAATCCGGCTTGCGCGGCTTGAACGGATCGGGCAAATTTGCTTCGTTGTCGTAGGCAAAAGGCTCATAGGGTTTCACCTCCGGCGGCGGAGGGATTTTGCCGCGCATGTCAGCTCCCGAATTCCTGACAAAATCGCGCAGATCCTGGAATTCCTCACCGCCGCAGCCTGCCAGCAGCACCGAAGCCAGTACGAGATGGATGAGCCTCATTTTTTCTTCGCTCCCGCAGGCTTATCGGATTTTTTCTGGGCAGCCACTTCCTCTTCGTCCAGATAACGGAAGGTTTTTGCGATGGCATCCATGGCCAGGCCCGTTCCGGGCGGGCTCACGATATTTATCGCGATTTCATTGAGTGTGACGATGCGCGGCAACGTCGCAATATCGCTGGAAAATTTGCCGATATCGTCATAATTTCCGGTCACCTTGATGGTAATCGGTTGTTCGGCAAACGCGCCGTTCACCGTTTCGCCGCCCGGGCGGAATAATTCGAACTGCAAGCCGCGCCCCAGGCCCGCCTGGTTGATGTCCGTCAATAATGCATCCATTTCCGACTTGCTGGGCAATTGCTTGAGCAGCGCGCCAAAGGATTCCTGCGTCTCATTCAACTGCTTCTTGATCAAATCCAGGTTGATCGCTTCCTTCTTTTTTGCCAGGAAAGTTTCCCTGAGTTTCTCTTCTTCCTTTTTGAATTCTCCCAGCCTCTCCCACTGATCCTGCCAGTCAAACAGCGCGCCCATCGCAGCCACGCCAAAAAACAATGCGGCAAAAGCGACAATCTTTGCCGGCCAAGGCCAAGCTCCCGGGTTTTTCGGGTTCAGGTTTTTCAGGTCGTTTAAATTGATCATGGCCGTCAGCCTTTTGCGCCGGCAGGCTTGGCGGGCGTTCCCGCAACCGCACCCTGAGCCTGGGTCAGCTTGAATGTCAGCGTAAATTCACTGATGCGCGCGCCGCCCATATTGGCGGCGTGTATTTCCACCAGCGAAGGGGTATCCAGCCAGGGCGAATCATCGATCGCGCGCATCAATGTGGAAATGCGTGCATTTGACTGCGCATAGCCGGTCACGCTGATTTTATGGCCCGTCTGCTTGAGCGTCCGGAGGCTCACACCGTCCGGCAAGATGCGCAATATTTGATCCAGCAGGTGTACCACATCGGAGCGTGTGCTTTGCAGGTTTTCCACAACGTTTTTGCGCGCCAGCAGGGATTGTGTCTGCTCGCGCAGTTTTTTGATTTCTGCGATTTGCTTGTCCAGGATCGCCGTTTCCTGCTTCAGGTACTCGTTGCGCCTTTCCTGGTAGGATATCTGGGTGCTGATCGCGACATGCACGAACCCCACCAGCAATGCGCTCAACGCCAATGAAATCACGCACAGCGCGGCAAACTGCACCTGGCGGGCGCGGCGCTTTTCGGCGCGATGCGGCAATAAATTTATGCGTATCATGACGGGTCGAACCTCCGCATCGCCAGGCCGCAGGCAATAATCAGCGAGGGCGCGTCAGCCTGCAACTGGCGCGGTTTGATGCGGCCAGACAGCGTCATCAGGGCAAACGGGTTAGCCACCATGGTGCTCACCTGGGTGCGGGTCGCCACCGCATCGTCCAAGCCGGGCAATACCGCGCATCCGCCCGCAAGCACGATGTAATCCACCTCATTGTATTGCGTGGAAGTGAAAAAGAATTGCAGCGCGCGGGCGATTTCCATCACCACATTTTCGCGGAAAGGCGACAGGACGTCGTCCTCGTAATTATCCGGCATCCCGCCATTGCGCTTGGCCGACTCGGCTTCTTCGGCGGACAGGCCGAACGTTCCCTGTATCTGCTGCGTCAGTTGTTCGCCGCCGATCTGCTGGTCCCTCGAATAGACCGACTGCCCGTTGCGCAGCACATTGACGTTCATCACGGTCGCGCCTATATCGATCAGCGCCACGCACTTGTCTGCCGCACCGTCCGGCAGTTGGGCGCGGATCTGCTCAAAAGCCATTTCGGCCGCATATGGCTCGACATCGACAACCAACGCCCTCAGCCCTGCCGCCTGGGCGACCGCCACGCGATCTTCGACATTCCCTTTGCGGGACGCGGCCAGCAACACTTCCAGCTCTTCCGGGTTGCCCGGGGCGTGGCCGATCACTTGAAAGTCGAGATTGACTTCTTCCAGCGCAAACGGGATGTACTGGTTCGCCTCGGATTCAACCTGATACTCCAGGTCTTCTTCGCGCAGGCCGGCCGGCAACAGGATTTTCTTGGTAATTACGGCGGCGGCGGGGAGAGCCAGGCTGACATTCCTGATGCGGCTGCCCAGCCGCTTCCATGCGCGCTGCACACTTTCAGCGACAGCCTCAAGGTTGTTGATGTTGCCATCGCTGACGGCATCCTTTGGCAGCGGCTCAATCGTGTAACGTTCTACGATGTACCCGCCCTTCTTGGGCATTTCGCTCAGTTCGACCATCTTGACTGATGACGAACTGATATCCACCCCTATCATGGGTGGAGTCGTCGTCTGCAGAAAATCCAGCGGAATGTCAAAATTTACTTTAGGCATAGGCCATTTAGGGCTTTTTCGTATAAAGTGGTTTAAATCCTAGCAATAACTATAAATCGTGTAAAGCTATTTCTGGGTGATTATTTATGCGCGCGGAGCCGATATAATTCCGTGTGCCATATCGCCATTATTGATTTCCGGACAACTATACATGCCTTCCCGCCGCTGGTTTTTTCCGATCCTTGTTACGCTGACCCTGATCTTGCTTCCGGCGATATTGCTCGGGCTGGCGGTCGTGCTGGCTTATCCGTCCCTGCCTTCGCTGGAGGCGCTCACCGACTATCGCCCCAAAATTCCGCTGCGCGTTTACAGCGCGGAAGGCGCGCTGCTCGGCGAATTCGGCGAGGAGCGCCGCGCGCTGGTCAAAATCTCCGAGGTGCCGGATGTGATGAAAAAAGCCATTCTCGCAGCCGAAGACGACCGGTTCTATAAACATGGCGGCGTAGATTACATGGGGGTGCTGCGCGCGGCTGTTTCCAATTTTACGTCCGGCGGCGCAAAGCAAGGGGCGAGCACCATCACCATGCAGGTCGCGCGCAATTTTTTCCTTTCCAAGGAAAAAACCATGACGCGCAAGTTCAACGAGATGCTGCTTGCCTTCAAAATCGAGCACAACTTGAGCAAAGACGAAATCCTCCAGCTTTATTTCAACCAGATTTATCTCGGCCAACGCTCATATGGCTTTGCCGCCGCCGCCCAGGTCTACTTTGGCAAACCCCTCAGCCAGGTCACCGTCGCCGAAGCGGCCATGCTCGCCGGCCTGCCTAAAGCGCCGTCCTCGTACAATCCGGTAGTCAACCCGAAGCGCGCCAAGCTGCGCCAACTTTACGTTTTGCGCCGCATGCATGAATTGCGCTTTATTGATGACGCGCAATTGCGGCTCGCGCAGCAACAACCCATCGTGGCCAAGCGCGGCAACCAAGAGTTCGGCGTCAAATCGGATTACATCTCGGAAATGGCCCGCCAGGCGGTTTATGAAAAATACCAGGGCGACACCTACACGCAAGGCTTCAAGGTTTACACCACGATCCGGCAACAGGATCAGATCGCCGCTTACCAGGCTGTCCGCAAAGGTGTGCTGGAATATGACCGCCGCCACGGTTACCGCGGGCCGGAAGGTTTTGTCGATTTGCGCAACGGCAGCGGCGACGAGCAACTGGAAGAGGCTCTGCAGGATGTGATCGACAATGACGACCTGATTCCCGCCGTGGTTCTGGCGGCCTCGCCCAAGCTGGTTCGCGCCTATTGCAGGGGCGGAGAAATCGCCGAAGTCAGCGGCGACGCCTTGCGCTTCGCGCAGCGCGCGTTAAGCGACAAGGTCGCACTGAAACAGCGCATCAACACCGGTTCGATCATACGGCTGCAAAAAGATGAAAAGGGTGCCTGGCAGATCAGCCAGCTCCCGCAAGTGGAGGCCGCTTTCGTTTCCGGCGACCCGCGCAACGGCGCCATCTACGCGCTGGTCGGCGGTTTCGATTTCAACCGCAGCCAGTTCAACCACATCACGCAGGCCTGGCGGCAGCCGGGGTCGAGCCTCAAACCCTTCATTTATTCCGCCGCGCTGGAGAAAGGGCTCACACCCGCCACCCTGATTAACGATGCGCCCCTGGTATTCGATGCCGAACAAACCGGCAGCGAACCCTGGCAACCGAAAAACTACGATGGAAAATATGAAGGCCCGATACGGATGCGCTATGCCCTGACCAAATCGAAAAACATGGCTTCGATCCGCATCCTGCAATCCATCACGCCGCAGTATGCCCAGGACTACCTCACCAAGTTTGGTTTTGAAGCGGACAAACACCCGCCCTACCTGACCATGGCGCTGGGAGCGGGCTCCGTCACACCGCTGCAAATGCTGGCCGGCTATTCGGTATTCGCCAACGGCGGCTTCCGCGTCGCCCCTTATTTCATCCAGCGCATCGAGGACGCGCAAGGCAGGGTGCTCAGCAAAACCACGCCGATGGTGGCGGGGGATGGCGCGGAACAAATCATTGACGTGCGCAATGCCTTCACCATGGTCAGCATGATGCAGGACGTGGTGACGCGCGGCACCGCCGCACGCGCGATGCAGCTCGGGCGGCAGGATCTGGCCGGAAAAACGGGGACGACCAGCGATTCGATCGACGCGTGGTTTTGCGGCTTTCAACCTACCGTGGTCGGCATTTCCTGGATGGGCTTCGACCAGCCGCGCAGCCTGGGAGACAAGGAAACGGGCGGAGGGGCGGCCTTGCCGATGTGGATGGGTTACATGGAAAAAACACTCAAGAATGTGCCGCAGGCCGCCTATACCATGCCGGACAACATGGTCGCGACGCGCATCAACGAGCAAGGCCACCAGGATGAAAACGGCTCGCTGATCGAGTATTTCTATCAGGAAAACAGCCCGTCCGAGCAGGCTGCGCATGCGCCCAGCGAAGAAAGCAAACCGGCAAACATCCTCAAAGACCAACTGCTCTGACCGATTATATGACCAAAGAATACGCGAACAAACGCGACCTGATGCGCGAACAACTGGCGCATCATGCCGCCAAATTGATGGCCGAGGACGGCATCACCGACCATGCTTACGCCAAGCGCAAGGCGGCCCGGCAACTTGGGGCAAGCGATACCCATCACCTGCCCAGCAACGAGGAAATAGATATTGCCCTGCGCAGCTTCCGCAAACTTTACCAGAGCGCGAGCCATCCGGTAATTCTGCGGCAACTGCGCGAAGAAGCCATAAACACGATGCGCCTGCTGGCCGAGTTCCACCCCTGCCTGACAGGCTCGGTATTGAGCGGCAGCGCGGGAAAACAATCGGACATCAACCTGATGCTGTTCAGCGATGACAAGAAAGCTGTCCTGCTGTTCCTGCTCAAGCACAAAATGGCTTTCGAAGATGGCGAATGGAGAATTTATTTGGGCGGGCGCGACGAAACCGTACCGAGCTATACGCTGACCAGCGCATCCGGGGTACAAACCCACCTCGTGTTGTTGCCGGAAAATGCGCGCTTCAACGGCAGCCGGAAACCGGAAACACACGCCGATATTGCGGCGGTGGAGGCGTTGCTGGCGGGTTGATTGTTGCAGGTTGGTGGAGCGTGGCGATAGCCGATAACAGGTGTTGGTGCGCGTTTAAAATTACCCAGTACTGCGCGTTGAATTTTACCCGCGCACTTTAGTCGCCGTTTTGGGTGACGGCATGCGATCAGTGCTGCATGTCTCCCGTCCGGTTTTGTCGGAACGGCCCACCTTCAACGATGGTTTTCCCCCGCTTGCTCCGCTCTCTGGCCTTGGCCCGCGTCTTGGCCGTTGCGCTGCTATGGCGGAACCGATAGGGCTCGCTGCCGGTTCCGACGATATGGCGGTGATGGGTCAACCGGTCGGGCGACGCCGTGGTCATCCGGATGCCCGGCCAAAAGTTTTTCGGATTCGCATCACCGGAGACACGTGCCCGTTCGCCGAAGGTCAGATCGGTCGTGATCATCACGCTGGTGTGCTCGTAGAGCTCGGATACCAACACGCCGACGCACAGTGAGGCAATGGGGTGAACCCCAAACTCCCCGCAGCCCAACCGCTCCCCGCCCTTCACACCGCCAGACTTCGCGGGCTAACCGCTCAGCCCCGTAAAGAATGGCAGTCGGGTATGCCCAGCGAAGTGCAACTAAATTTAGTTGCACTATTCTAAGCCATTGAGTAGGGTTAACGCATGGGAAAACATGAAAAGCTGCTGGCGAGGCTCAAAAGCCGCCCGAAGGATTTTACCTTTCAGGAGTTGGCCACCCTGTTGTCAGGGTTTGGATACAGGTTATCCAATCAAGGCAAGAGCAGCGGTCCGGCTGTGCGGTTCGTTCACGATGAGTGCGCGCCGATCAGCTTGCACAAGCCGCACCCCAGCAACGGGTTGAAGCGTTACATAATCGAACATGTGATTGAACGTCTTGATAGCGAGAGGTTGATATGAACAACATTCTGGAATACAAGGGATATTACGGGTCTGTGTCGTTCAGCACAGACGATCATGTGCTGTTCGGAAAGCTGCTGTACATTCGCGCGTTGGTTTCTTACGAGGCCGAAACCGCATCCGGTATTGAAAAAGCATTTCATGATGCGGTGGAAGATTATCTCGACCTGTGCAAAACCGAAGGGATCAAGCCAGAGCAGCCATTCAAAGGATCATTCAACGTGCGGGTTGGCCGTGATCTGCACCGCCAGATTGCACTTGAAGCCGTGCGGCGAGGCGTGAGTTTGAATAGCCTGGTCATTGCCGCCCTGGAGAAAGAAACACACCACGCGGCATAGGTGGATTTTCTTCTACAATGCCGCAAGTGCTTGCGATTCCAAGCGGGTTTCAAGGCTGTCGAAAATTTCGATTTGCAGAACGGCCGCAAGGCAAGA
>SCPW01000407.1 GCA_004298605.1 Gallionella sp. | reverse complement strand
ACGTTTTCCGACAGTAGGGGCGCGATTCATCGCGCCCCTACAATCTCATTCTTTTCGCGGCACAGCGCACCCATCATCGGTGCGGATAGCAAAAGGGAGGGGAAGCGGCGTCCCGCCATTCGCGCGCGGGGCGGTAAGACGGGGTTCAGTTTGCCGCGCGCTCCGCCGCCTGCACGGTATTCGCCATCAGCATGGTAATGGTCATCGGGCCGACGCCGCCGGGGACTGGGGTGATCCAGCCGGCCACTTCTTTCGCGGAATCGAAATCCACGTCGCCGCAGAGTTTACCGTCGGGCAGGCGGTTGATGCCGACGTCGATCACCGCAGCGCCGGGCTTGACCATGTCGCCGGTGACCATTTTTGGCTTGCCGGTGGCAACGACGAGGATGTCGGCGTCGCGGGTGAATTTGGCGAGGTCGGCGGTCTTCGAGGTGCAGATGGTGACGGTGGCGTTCTGCTGCAACAGCATCAGCGCCATCGGTTTGCCGACGATGTTGCTGCGCCCGACCACGACGGCGTGTTTGCCTTCGATGCCGATCCCGCTCTCTTCCAGCAGCTTCATCGCGCCGTAAGGCGTGCAGGGCGGGAAGCGGGTGTTGCCGGTGACCAGCGCGCCGACGTTCATCTGGTGGAAACCATCCACGTCTTTGTCCGGGCTGATGGCTTCGGTCACCTTGTTGCTATCGATGTGCTTGGGTACCGGCAATTGCACCAGCAGACCGTGTATCTTTGGGTTGGCATTCAGCTCGGCAATCTTCGCCAGCAGCGTGGCCTCGCTGGTGTCGGCGGGCAGGGCGATGTGTTCGGAGTGCAGCCCCAGCTCGGCGCAGGCCTTCACCTTGTTGGCGACATATACCCTGGAGGCGGGGTCTTCGCCGACGATGATGACCGCCAGGCCCGGCGTTACGCCGCGCGCCTTCAGCGCATCGGCGCGCACCTTCCATTCGGCGCGCACTTGCCGGGCGATGGTTTTACCGTCGATGATCTGTGCTGCCATGATTTGCCTCCGTTTGTTGGATACGTTATTGGCCTGTGTGCGTTTTCCCGTATAGCTCGATACCCTTCATGATTTCCGCATGGGCCGCATCGACGCCTTGCCAGCCTTTGATTTTGACCCACTTGCCCGGCTCCAGCGCTTTGTAGAGTTCGAAGAAATGCTTGATTTGTTCCAGCGTGATTTCCGGCAAATCCTGGTAGGTTTGTATGTTGTGGTATAGCGGGGTGAGCTTGTCGGTCGGGACGGCAATGATTTTTGCATCGTCGCCGCCTTCGTCCGTCATGTTCAACATGCCGACCGGGCGGCAGGGGATGATCGCGCCATGAACGATAGGAAACGGGGTGATGACCAGCACATCCACCGGGTCACCGTCGTCGGCGGTCGTTTCCGGGATGAAGCCGTAGTTGCAGGGATAGCGCATCAGCGAGCCGATAAAACGGTCCACCACCAGCACGCCGGACGCCTTGTCCACTTCGTATTTTACCGGGTCGGCGTGTTTGGGGATTTCAATGATAACATTGCACTCTCGGGGCAGCTTGTTGCCGGGGCGGACGTTTAACAGACTCATGCGATTTCCTTGCGGTTTATAAAGTCCATGATTATAAGCGATGCGGGGCGATGTATCAGGTTTTGGATGGCCTTCTTCGTGAAATATACTTGTAAACACATCTTTTTGAGTAATATTGGCTCGTGTGTTT
>SCPW01000406.1 GCA_004298605.1 Gallionella sp. | reverse complement strand
CCAACGCCTCGCTGCTGGTCACGGTAAGCGCGTCCGGCACCGCATCCAGCAACGCGCCCGCATCCTGTTGCGGCTTGCTGCGCCGGTAGCAGGCGGCGTATTCCACCGTTGCGCCGCGCGCCTTGAGCGTATCGCCCAGCAACTCGCGCCCGCCATCGCCGCGAAAAATAATCACTTTCCATCCGGCGACATTTTGCAGCTCCGGCAAAGCCAGCAAGCCCTCGCTGTCGAAACGCTCGGTGGGTGCGATGATGTTGCCGATGCCCAACTCGCGCAACGCCTTAGCGCTGCCCTGGCCAACTGTGGCGATTTTCAACTCGGGGGGGGGTGCGCCTGTCGACCGTATTGCCGCCATGCCGTATTGCACCGCGTTCGGGCTGATAAAAATAGCGAGGTCAAATTGGGCGAGGCGGGAGACTTGTTGGTGCAGCGTTTGCGGGTCTTCGGCCGCCGCGATGTCCAGCAACGGGAACAACACCGGGATGCCGCCCGCCTGCTCGATGCGCTGTACCAGTTGCACGGATTGGTCACGCGGGCGCGTGACGGCGATTTTTAATCCTTTCAGCGGGAAATCATCAGTCATTGATTGATTGGTATTTAGAAAGGCTATTGATATTGGCGCACCATTTGAACGAACGATTAGACTGCGGTGTCACTGGCACTTTCTTCTGCCTCTCGGCGTAGGCGCTCTTCGAGAAGTTGATTTCTCCATGCAAGCGCTTCCTGAATGACTTCTGTCAAGGGGCGTTCACCTACTCGGAACTGACGATTCTTGGGTTTTCCCTTTTCAATACGGACGCTCGCTTCAACGTAAAGTGTTTTTTCTCCCGACAGAAGAGCATCCGAGGTAATAGAAATGCCCATGTATCCAGTATTGCTCCGAGCAGGGCCGGTTCTGGCTGCTCCAGCACGGCTAGGTGGAATTGCTTGTTCAAGTATTGAGCGAAAATTTCTGGCCTCAAGACGTGCAGCTTCCTTTCCCCCGTTTATTCCGTCGCTATAGAGCCGCGTGTATTCAACATTGCCTCGCCTGAAATAAACCTGAAAACCGTGCGTTCCGCCACCGCTCTTTTTCTTTTTTTGAGAGTCGATTCGTTTGATGTTCAGCTCTGAGTCTGGATTTGTTCTACGCATAGATTCTTCCAGCAAAAGTCAGCAGATGTTTAGAGCGCAAGCTCCGCAAGAATTTTACCCGCGCCCTGGGCCAGCAACGCATCGGCAACCCGGTTGCCCAATGCTTCGGGATCGGCGATTTCGCCGGTCAGTTCGGCGCGCGCCATGCGCTGCCCGTCCGGGCTGGCGACGAAGCCGCGCATCCGCAGTTTGCCGTTTTGCACTTCGGCGAAACCGCCCAGCGGCACTTGGCAACTGCCCGCCAGCGCGCGGCTCATGGCGCGTTCGGCCAGCACGCAGGCGGCGGTGTCGGGGTGGTGCAGCGGTTGCAGCAAGGCGATCACATCGCTGCGGTCAGCGCGGCATTCAATGCCCAGCGCGCCTTGCCCGACTGCGGGCAAGCTGTCTTCGCTGGCGATGATGCCGCGTATGCGACCGCCCAACCCGAGGCGTTTCAGCCCGGCGGCGGCGAGGATAATCGCGGCATATTGCCCTTCGTCCAGCTTGCGCAAACGGGTCTGCACGTTGCCGCGCAACGGCTCGATTTTCAGGTGCGGGAAGCGCGCGCGCAACTGGCTTTCGCGGCGCAGGCTGGAGGTGCCGACCACGCTGCCGGGCGGCAATGCGGCAAGGTTTTCATATCGGTTAGAGACAAACGCGTCGTGCGGGTCTTCGCGTTCGCCGATGGCGGCCAGCGCAAAACCTTCCGGCAAGTGCATCGGCACGTCTTTCAGCGAGTGTACGGCCAGGTCGGCGCGACCGTCTTCCAGCGCGGTTTCCAGCTCTTTCACAAACAATCCTTTGCCGCCGATCTTGGACAGGGTAACGTCGAGAATCTGGTCGCCCTGCGTGGTCATGCCCAATATGCTGACCTCGGTTTGCGGATATAATGCGCGCAACCGGTCCCGGATATGTTCGGCCTGCCACATGGCTAACGCGCTTTCGCGCGAGGCGATCACTAAACGGGAAGGTGGGGTCGGGGATGCCTGGCTCATCGAAATTTTCCTGAATTTTGTAGTTAATACGCGGCGCATTCTAGCATAGGGTGCGCCGCGCTTTTGCGCCGAGAATGTGATGAAATTGATTTCCG
>SCPW01000405.1 GCA_004298605.1 Gallionella sp. | reverse complement strand
CAGCTCGAGCATGTCGCCACACCGGTAGAGCGGAATGCGATAACCGGCGCCGAAGATTTTCACCTGGTCGGCCTTTTCCGGCGAGGTGATGAGCTGCATGGTCAGCACCTGATCTCGGTTGAACAGGTTGGCATGCTGGTAGCCGATGCCGAGACGATAATCGCCGGTCTGGTGTGTGCCGCTGTTGTCCAGGCTGACGAAAAACTTCTGCGGATTTTCATCGGCCACATCGAGGGTGATGTCGATATCCTTTTCCTTTGCGCCGTCCTTGAACAGCAACGTGACGCGCTTGGAAGGATTCTCGTTGGCCACGCGCAACGCGGCGGCGAGACGCCCGGAATGCGGCGGCTGACCTTCGGCGATCGCCGGCAGACTGTTGCGGATGTTTTCGGCATCGTGATGCTGGTTGGCCTTGACCGTCACTTTGGCGATATACCCCTCGATCACCCTGATATGGATCACCCCCTGTTCCAGCTCCTGCTCGGGCAACAGAACCTGGACGGCGGTGTAGCCTTGTTCCTTGTAGGCCGCCTGCAAGGCTTCCAGCGCGTCCTGCACATCGGCAAAATTCTTGTCCTTCCCCGTGAAGGGCGCAACGCGTTGCTCGATTTCTTCGGGTTGCAGCAGCGCATTACCCTCGACGACAAAGCGGGTTATTTCAAAGCGCGGCGCGCCGCTGTCTTCGGCGAATGCGATACCGGCGAATAAAACCGATAACACGCCCAACAATAGTTTTTGCCTGATTTGCATTATGGCCCCCGCTCAACGCGCCGATGTTAGTCCGAAAATTTTGCTTAGGATAACGCACAATTCGCTTGGTTCATGGCATTATTCGCGAAGAATAACCCCCCAATACAATGCGAGCAAACATTTTTATGCCCATTACCACTACACCCAATTTCGTCGCCTGGTTCCGTTCAGTCGCGCCCTACATCAACGCGTTTCGCGGCAAGACCTTCGTCATCGCGTTCGGCGGAGAGGTGGTCGCCGACGGCAAATTCGTCGAGCTGACGCATGATTTCAATCTGCTGGCCGCGCTCGGCATCCGGCTGGTGCTGGTGCATGGCGCGCGCCCGCAGATCGAGCAACATCTGGCGAAAAACAATCTCGGCGACAGGTACCATCAGGGTATCCGCATGACCGATGCGGAAACCATGCAATGCGTGAAGGAAGCTGTCGGCCGGGTGCGCGTGGAGATCGAGGCGCTGCTGTCGATGGGGCTGGCGAATTCGCCGATGGCCAACGCCGACATCCGCGTCGCGGGCGGCAATTTCATCACCGCGCAGCCGATCGGCATCATCAACGGCGTGGACCTGATGCACACCGGCAGCGTGCGCAAGGTGGATGTTGCGGCGCTCAACGATCGCATGGATTTCGGCGAGGTGGTGCTGCTCTCGCCGCTCGGCTATTCGCCCACCGGCGAGGTGTTCAACGTCACGCTGGAAGACATCGCCACCGCCACCGCCATCGCGCTGGACGCCGACAAGCTGGTGTTCCTGATGGATACCGACGGCGTACAGGACAAGAAGGGCAAGCTGCTCAAGGAACTCACCATCGCCGAGGCGCAGGCGGTGCTATCCGGCAAACGTAAGCTGCCGAACGACGTGGGCATGTTCCTGCCCTGCGCGATACGCGCCTGCGAGGCCGGTGTGGCGCGCACCCACCTGATCAGCCGCCACACCGACGGCGCGGTGCTACAGGAACTGTTCAGCGACGAAGGCATCGGCACGATGGTGGTGGAAAGCACGCTCAACACCCTGCGCCCCGCCACCATCGAGGATGTCGGCGGCATTCTGCACCTGCTGCGTCCCCTGGAAGAGGCGGGAATCCTAGTGCGGCGCAACCGCGAACTGCTGGAACGCGAGATCGC
>SCPW01000404.1 GCA_004298605.1 Gallionella sp. | reverse complement strand
CCGGAAAGTTGTAGCCTTGCAGCGCGTGCAGCGCTTCCGCAGAAAATTGCGCGGGCGATCCGTCGCGCAGGCGGTCCAGGGTATGTTGCACGATCGCGGTGATGTCCTCGCGCAACTCGCGCAGCGCCGGCATCTGGATCTGGATGACGTTCAGCCGGTAGTACAGATCCTGGCGGAATTTGCCCTGCCGCACCCGCTCGGCCAAGTCGTTGTGGGTCGCGCTGATGATGCGCACATCCACGGGCTCTTCGCTGGTCGCGCCCACTTTGCGCACGCGCTTTTCCTGTATCACGCGCAGCAGCTTGACCTGCATGGCCAACGGCAAATCGGCCACTTCATCCAGGAATAAAGTCCCGCCGTGCGCGGCCTGGAAAAATCCGTCCCTGTCCTTGTCCGCGCCGGTGAACGCGCCTTTTTTGTAGCCGAAAAATTCGCTTTCCATCAGGGTTTCCGGTATGGCGCCGCAATTCACCGCGACCATCGGCTGGTCGCGGCGCGCGCCGCTTTGCACGATCAGCCGCGCCGCCAGCTCCTTGCCGCTGCCGGATTCGCCGCTGATATGCACCGGCGCCTGGCTGCGCGCCACGCGTTCGATCAGGTCCCGCACTTTCTGCATGGCGGGAGAAGTGCCCAGCAAAGCCTTGCCGGATGAAGGTGCGGCGTGCGGCAAATTCAGCGCGGATTTCACCAGGGCGCGCAACTGGTCCAGGGAAACCGGTTTGGCCAGATAATCAAATGCGCCCGCCTTGAGCGCGGTGACGGCGTTTTCCATGTTGCCGTGCGCGGTAATCACCGCCACCGGCACATCCAGATTGTTCTGCGCGATGTATTGCACCACTTGAAGGCCGTCGCCATCGGGCATCCGCATATCGGTCAGGCACAAGTCGTAGCGGTGCGCCGCCAGCTTTGTCAGCGCCTCGCGCACGTTGCCCGCCTTGTCCACCTCCAGCCCCATCTTGAGCAGCGTCAGTTCCAGCAGTTCCAGGATGTCCGGCTCATCGTCCACCAGCAATACGGTATGTTTTTTTGCCCGGTAGCTATCCGCCATGCTCATGCTCCTCCAACATTTCCATGTGCTCCCCGAATGTTATACGAAAGCAGGCGCCCGCCTGCGCGGTGGCGTGACCGGAGGCAGCGGTTTGCCGGGTTTTGCGCTGCCCCTCCTCGCCCGCACGATATTCCAGCATCGCGCCGTTCGCCTCGCACAGTTCTTTGGCGATGTACAGGCCCAGGCCGGTGCCTTCCGATGCCGTGGTAAAGAACGGCTCAAACAATTTGCCCCGGTGTTCGATGGGGATGCCGGGGCCATCGTCCCGCACGTCCAACAGCGTGCCACCATTTTCAACGCCCATCGCCAACACCAGGCTGCCGGGCAGCCTGCGGCCATAGCGTAGCGCGTTGCAGCATAAATTCCACAACACCTGGCGCAAGTGGCCGGCATCGAAGGAGACCTCGATACCCGGCATCCCATCCAACACGATGACACCCGGATCGAGCCGCTCCGCGAGGGCAAACTCCTCGGCGAAGGTATGCAGCATGGTATCCAGATCGAACACTTCGGGCTGCGCGCGGTCGCGCCGGTTCAACTGCATCACGTCCTGCACGATCTGGTTGATGCGCCGCGTGTTGTCCAGCACGATTTGCAGCAACCGCCGCTGCCTGGCATCCGCCGTTTCCTCTTGCAGCAATTCTGTCGCGTAGCTGATCGCCGATAGCGGATTGCGTATTTCGTGGGCGATATTCGCGGTCAGACGTCCCAGCGCCGCCAGTTTGATTTGCTGCGCCTCGGCCTGCACGCGCTGCATGTCTTCCAGAAAAATCACCGCACCGTGCGCGGCCTCGATGGCGACAAAGCGCAGCTTGGCCTGCACGCCCGTGCCCAACTGCAGGGTATTGCGGCTCGCGCTTCCGGTTTTCTTCCAGATCGCATACTGCCCGAACAGCGCCGGAAAGGTTTCCGACAAAGAATCGCCGGTATCGACGCCTTTGCGCAGCAACCGCTCGGCGCCCTGGTTCATCTGCGTGATCGAGCCGTGCTCATCCACCACCAGCACACCGTCCTGCATATCGCGCATCACCAGGCGGTTCGCCTCGGCCAGGCTGAGCAAATCGCGGCCCCGGCGCTGCGCCAGCTTCTGGCTGTCCACGGCATACTTTGCCAGCGTGTGCGCCAGCCAGGCCACCGCAAAATAAGATATGCACAGCAACCCGACCTGCATGTATTGCGCCACCGTGGCGCCGTCATGCAGCACCGCGTAGGAATGTTCCAGCAGCGTGGCGAGACTCGCCAGCGCGGCGAAGAACAAAGTGATCCTGCCGCGGCTGATCATCCCCGCCGCCGCCAGCGAAACCAGCAGCAGCAGGCCGATGCTGCTCTGTATCCCGCCGCTGGCGTAAGAAAGCACCGACAACCCGGCAATATCCCCGCCGATTTGCAGCGCCAGTTGCGCCGCAAAGCGCGGCCGGCGCAGCTTGAGCAGGATGAACGAAAATGCCACCAATACCGTGTATACGAGGCTCGCGGTGAAAAACAGCGTCCAGTTGCGTTCGCCGAGCGACAACGAGACGCCGAATGTACCGGCAAGGAATACAAAAATGCTGGCTATGGTCAGCCGGTACAGGTTGAAATAATGCAGGGAGCGCCAGGAATTGACGGGGGAGAATTCCGCGGCGGGCTTGCCGGTCATCGCATTTGGCGCGGGCGCTGTCCGGCGCCCGCCTGTGCCGTATTGTGTTTATCTGCGGTAGGCATCACGATGTTCCGCACCACAAAAGAAATGCCCGCCATCCTGGAGGCTTTCGCCTTTGGGCAAATGTACGCCGCAATGCGCGCAACGCACCATATCCTCGGCATCCGGCTTGTCCTGCGGAGGCGCGTTCCTGCGATAAGACCGGACCAGCAAAAAGACCACAGCCACAATCGCGATCAGCAACAACAGACGGCCCATTCGGCATTAACTCCATATAACCGCATCCGGAAAACAGAACGTTTCGAACGCATAAAACCTGCACACGGCACCTCTTGCCATGGTGCGGCTGGCGCAAAACATGAGGTGTGGCCCATTCTAAAGTGTGGCGGTTACCGGAGGCAAGCCAAAACCGGGCAGCGTCAAAAAATTCGGCGTTCGCGCGGGCGCAACCGGCATGCCCGGAACGGGCGGCCAGCGTGATGTGCTATGCTCCGCGCGGTTGTTTTGCCTACGGTTTGTGATGAGATTTATTCTTCTTTATTTTTTATTGCTGATGGCGCCGCCCGCGCTGGCCGACCAGGCTGCGGATATGCTTGCGGCGCGCGATGCATTTCGCGCCGGCGACGCGGTCAAGCTGGAGCGTTTCGCGCAGCGGTTGAAAAAGACGCCGCTGGAGGTGTACACCGGCTACTACCGGTTGCGCCTCAGCCTGGAAAACGTCGGCCCGGAGCCTGTCCCGAACCGGCTCGAAGGGGAGGTCAACAGCTTTCTTTCCAGGGCGGAAGACACGCCGATGATCGACCGGTTGCGCGGCGAGTGGCTTAAATTGCTCGGCAAAAAACAGCAATGGGATTTGTTCGACGCGGAATATCCGCGCCTGCTCAACGAGGATAGCGAGCTGACTTGCTATGCGCTGCAATCGCGCTGGCGCAGCGGGGATCAGGCCGCGCTGCGCGAGGCGCGCGGGTTGTGGTTCAGCGGCAAGGGGCAGCCGGATAGCTGCGGGCCGCTGTTTGAAGCGGCGTTGTCCGGCGGCATCATCGGCGAACAGGATGTCTGGCAGCGGCTGCGCCTGGCGCTGGAAGCGGGCAATGTGTCGCTCGCCGGGCAGATCGCCGAACGGCTGACCGGCAATTATGCGGTGCAGCCTGCGGCGCTGGGGAGCGCGGCAGCCGATGCGGACCGCTATCTGGAAAAAGTGAACTTGAGCGGTGCGAACGAAGGGCAGCGCGTTGTCGCGCTGTTTGCCCTGCAACGCCTGGCCAGGCATTCTCCCGATCTGGCGGCGATGCGCTGGGCAAAGGTCGAGGCATATTTCCCCGAGGCGGAGCAGCATTATTTTTACGGCTGGCTGGCTTATGAGGCGGCGCGCAAGCTGGATAACCGCGCGTTGCAATG
>SCPW01000403.1 GCA_004298605.1 Gallionella sp. | reverse complement strand
TCAGCAAGTATGTGGACCAGCGCAAAGCGGGCAACCCCCGCCTGCTGGGAACGGCCACGAACCGCGTCCGCGGCGTGGACGGCGGGCAATTGCTGCTCGACCAGGAAATCGCGACCCTCGTTACGGCGGCGATCAAAAAACGGTTTGCTTCGGAAGGCTATCAGGTGCTGGAAAGCGGCGGCGCCATGTTCGAGGTGTCCGGAACGGTTAAAGACTTGACCCTGAACGTCAAAAATCGCGACGAAATCAATATTGCGATTGAAACTACGCTGAAGGAATCGGCCACCGGGAAAGTGGTGTGGTCGGGTCTGGTAACGGAAAAGAACGACCGCTTTGCCGGCGTTTCCGGCAACAACAAAGATGATGTGGTCGCCTACCTGAACAAGGAGCTACGTGTCGCCAGCGATAAAACGGTCGAGGCGGTCAACGCGTCGCTGATGGCAACGCAACCGGGATTGTTCAACCTGACGCCGGGCACCAAGACGATTCCCGGCGTGACAATCTATGCTGCCCCTGCTGCCGCGAAGCCCGCACCTGCGACCCCCGCAACTCCCGTAACTGCGGCGCCGGTTTATGCCGCCCCGCCCGCCAGCCCGGCTCCTCCGCCCGCATATACACCGCGCGCCAGCGCCACTGCGGGATTGTTGCTGGTGAACACCAACCCGCCGCGCGCCAAGGTGTATCTGGATGGAGTGTACTACGGCCTGTCCCCGTTGCGCCTGGAATTGGAACCCGGCATATATGCGGCCAGCGTGAAGCTGGAAGGCTACCGGATGGTCACCGAAAAAGTGTCGGTGCGCAAGGGCGACAATACCGAAGTGGAATTGAATCTGGAACGTTGATGGTTGATTGAAGGATGATGGGAAGCCCGCCTTGTGCGGGCTTTATTTTTCGCGCGAACCCGACCGGTGTTCCGCGCACACCCAACCGGCCAGGCTGCGCAGGACGGCATCCACTTCGCCGATAGCGGGTGAGATTTGGAAGGCCACATCCGGATGCCGTTGCCGGATGGCGGCAAGCAACTCCGGTAAGTCTTCCTTGAGATGTCCGCCGCGCGCCAGGAACATCGGTATCAGCGTGATGCGCCGCACGCCTTGTGCGGCCAGATCGGAAACCGCGCTTTCCAGTGCGGGTTGCATGCATTCGAGAAACGCCACCACGATGGGTGTACCGGGCAATTCATGCCGGAGATGTTCGCGTATTTTATGGAACGGCTGGGCCCATTCCGGATCGCGCGCACCGTGCGCGAACAGCACGATGGCGGATGGCATCAATGCTTGCCGGTGCTGCCAAACCCGCCGCTGCCGCGCTCGCTCAACGGAAATTCTTCCACAATATTAAACTTTGCCTGCATCACCGGCACGATGACCAATTGCGCCATGCGCTCCATCGGCATCAATGTGAAAGGAATCTGGCTGCGGTTCCACAGCGAGACAAAAATTTGCCCCTGATAATCCGAGTCGATCAGGCCGACCAGGTTGCCGAGCACGATGCCGTGCTTGTGCCCCAGGCCGGAGCGCGGCAGTATCATTGCGGCATAGCCCGGATTGCCGAGATGGATGGCGATGCCGCTGGGGATGAGCTCGCATTGCTTGGGCTGGATCACGATGTTGTTGTCGATGCAGGCGCGCAGGTCGATCCCCGCCGAACCGGCAGTCGCGTACCCGGGCATGTTTTCATGCAAACGATGGTCAAGAATTTTGACGTCCACGGTCGGATGTTTCATTTCTGTGCTCCTTCATAACGTTGCGTAATGTGCTGCATCAATTGGCGCGCCAGCGCGAGTTTGCCGGCACGCGGCAGGACATGGCTGCCGCTGCCATCAAACAAAACCAGTTCGTTGTCGTCGCTGCCGATGGCCCGCTGCGCGAGATTGCCCACCAGCAAGGGCAGCTTTTTCGCGCGGCGTTTTTGCTCGGCGTATTCCATCAGATTTTCGCTCTCTGCAGCGAAGCCCACGCAGAACGGCGGGTCAGGCAAATTGGCGACATAAGCCAGAATGTCCGGGTTGGGCAGCAGTTCCAGCGTAAGCGCATCCGAGCTTTTCTTGATTTTTTGTTCGCTCGGTTGCGCCACGCGATAGTCTGCCACCGCCGCCACCCCGATAAAAACATCGCAATCGCCGGCGTGTTGTTTCACCGCCCCGAACATCTGCGCGGCGCTCACCACATCCACGACTTGCGCGCCGCGCGGCCTGGCGAGCGCGGTCGGCCCGGACACCAGCACCACTTCCGCTCCCAACTCCAGTGCGGCCTGCGCGATGGCGTAACCCATTTTGCCGGAGCTGCGGTTGGTGATGCCGCGCACCGCGTCGATCGCCTCGTAAGTCGGCCCTGCGGTAATCAGGATTTTTTTGCCTGTGAATGGCTTGGGCTGGAAAAACGCCGCGATGTCGCGCGCCAAATCCTCCGCTTCCAGCATCCGCCCCATGCCTTCCTCGCCGCACGCCTGCACGCCGCTATCCGGCCCCAGCACCCGCACGCCATCGGCAAGCAATTGCGCGATGTTGCGTTGTGTCGCGGCGTTCAGCCACATCTCGCGGTTCATCGCCGGAGCGACAAGCAACGGGCAATTGCGCGCCAGGCACAGCGCGGAAAGCAGATCATCCGCCAGCCCATGCGCCAGCTTGGCGATAAAATCGGCGGTCGCGGGCGCGATCACAATCGCATCGGCGGCGCGGCTCAGATTGATGTGCGCCATGCCGTTCGCCGCGCCCGCCTCCCACTGTCCGGCGAACACCGGCTTGCCGGACAGCCCCTGCATCGTGGCCGGCGTGATGAAATGGCACGCCGCCTCCGTCATCGCCACCTGCACCTCTATGCCCTGCTTCATCAGCAGGCGCAGCAACTCGGCCGCCTTGTAGGCTGCAATTCCTCCGGTGATACCGAGCACGATGCGCTTTGTCTGTTCTTGTTCCATAATGCCGCGCATCTTACAAGAAAGTGGGTGTGTCATGGCAATCACAGACTGGCCGGAAGGCGAACGCCCCCGGGAAAAACTGTTGCAGCGCGGCGCGGCATCGCTGTCCGACGCCGAATTGCTGGCGATTTTTTTGCGCACTGGCGTGGTCGGCAAAAGCGCGGTGGATCTGGCGCGCGAGTTGCTCGCCCGGTTTGGCGGCCTCACGCAATTATTCGCCGCCAGCGAGACGGATTTCTGCGCGATGCACGGCATGGGGCAGGCAAAGTTCGTGCAACTGCAAGCCGTGAAGGAAATGTCGCTGCGCGCCTTGAAAGAGGAGCTGCAGCGCGGCGACGCGCTCAACTCGCCGCGCGCGGTGCGCGACTATTTGCAGTTGTTGCTCGGCGGGCGCCATCAGGAAGTTTTTTTAGTGCTGTTTCTCGACACGCAACATCGCGTGATCGCCTCGGAAGAGTTGTTCCACGGCACGCTCAGCCAGACCAGCGTGTATCCGCGCGAAGTGGTCAAACGCGCGCTGGCGCTCAACGCCGCCGCCGTCATTCTGGCGCACAACCATCCCTCCGGCGTCGCCGAACCCAGCCGGGCCGACCAGCATCTGACCTCCGCCCTCAAACAGGCACTCGGGCTGGTCGATGTGCGCGTGCTGGACCACTTCGTGGTGGCGGTCGGACAAACCCTGTCGTTCGCTGAAAAGGGGTTGATATAACCCCGTGTAACGCATGAATCTTCACCCCCCTCCCCAACCCTCTCTCGCACGCTGCGCGTGCGAGAGAGGGTTGGGGAGGGGGCGGGTTTCGGTTGGTATGGCGCAATTTTATAAATGGTATTTTAGAAAATTCCGGCTCCCTAAAACCCTACCAAGTCATCGACCGGCAGATCGAGTTTCGCGCCGGTGATCCGCTCCAGCGTTTTGCTGACAACCCCGATATTGTTGTCGAAGCCGCCGTGTGATGCGCTGTCGGTCTTCTCCCGCTGGTCTGCGCCGTTGCCGCGCCGGGTGAGGATTTTCTCCTCGTCGTGGATAGTCAGGCGCTCTTTCAGTTTACTGATGTCTGCGGCATTGCGCCAATTGGTGATGGCTTCGGCGGTGCTCGACGCGCCATCCCAGCCACAATACCGCGGGTTGAAGACATTCTCCAGCCCGAGAATAGGCATGCGCAAATCGGCTTCCAGCGCGTTGGAAACAAAATAGAGCAGCGATTTCTGGTAGACGGTCGCCACGTTGTCATCTTTCTCGCGCCGGTCCGACAGGATGTCCAGATGGAGCTTGCGCATGATTTCCGCGTGTGGCGCGTAATGCCGGTTGGCAAAGGCGACCGTGCAGGCCGGAGCGTACAAATGGACGGATTTGACGCTGCCGGACAGGCCTTTTTGCGCCAGGTTGCCCAGCAGCCTGCCCAATGCGATGGAACCGGCGGAATGGCCGACCAGATGCAGCTCGAACCGGTCGCCCCAACTGCCTGCCAGCGCGCGCAGCGCTTCGGTCAGCAGGTCGCCGCCGCGACCGCTTTCCGCCGCCAGTTCCGCGTTTTCCTTCATTTCGCTCCACAGCGGACGGGCGAGCGGGCGCCCGATGGTTTTTTCGATGACCGGATCGGTGACCTTGTCGTTCAACCAGTCGGCAAATCCGCCTGCCATGCCCGCCGCGCCGGGTCTGGCTTTGTCCTTCAGCATGTTGCCGAAGGATTCGAGCAGCCCGCTCTTCCACACCAGGAACAATGGATAGCAGCCGTTCCCTAGAAAATAACGCCCCATGGCCCGGGCGCGCCCGATCGCGTCCGCTTCGCTGTTGAGGCCGCCGTGGGCGTAGATCACCAAGCGTTTTTTCTCGCGCGCGTTCTGCCGGAACCAGGTGTCCGGCAGAACGCATGCCTGGTTCTGCAAGGTGCGGGTTACACCGTCCAGCTTGTCGAAGCGGCGGACATGGCCGTTGTTGCCCAGCACGATGCTGTGCCGGTAGGCCGTTTCCTCGTCCCACCAGTTGGCGTGGAAAGCGGCGGATGCGCCGCCCGCCCGTTTTTTTCCGCCGGTCGCGAGACGGCCCGACACGACGCCCGGCACACCCATCGCGGCGACCCAGGCGTCCATGGCGTGCGCCAGCCAATCCGCATAGCCGATCACGGCGAAACCGCCGGCCCCCCATTTGTCGCCCCAGGAATTCTGGATCACGAAACCGTCCCGGTTGAAACCCACCAGCGCAAAAGCGTGGCCGCCGCTGCGCGACGGTTTGCCGTCGTAGGCTATCACCGGCAGACCGGCATGGGATGCGGGCGGCTTGGCGCTGGTCTCCACCGTATCCCAGCCTTGATGGGTATACCCTGAAGCATAGATTGCGCCGACTTCCAGAATCGCCGCCTGCAAGTCGGTGATGGCCTGGGTGTCTATCCGGTAATACACGCCCAGCGTCCGTTCGGCGGCATCGCTGTCCCAGCCCGGCACGGGCAGGGTGTCGGCCTCCGCCGCGTAAGGCCAGTTCGATTCGAGGCAAACGCCGTTGTGGTACCAGCCCTTGAGCGCGCCCCGGCAGCTCGAACCATCGTAGTCCTCGCCCTCGTATTCGTCGAAACGCCTGGCAAAGTGGTACAACATGCGCGGGCTTACCGGTTCGAGTTTTTTCGGCATTCCGACGGACCGCCAACGCAGGTAATTGATGACGCAGGCCAGGCCGAACCCGGTGCATGCCCCCTCCTGCCCCTGATCCAGAACGAGCCCGGCCCCGGTGTAGGCGCCCATGAAATGCTTGATGTCGCCATCCGCCGGAAACATCTCCGGCAGCGAGCGCGGCGGCGGCGTGTACGGGCGGTCGCGCAAGTCCGCCGGGTCGCGCGCCACATTGAGGGTGGCGCGCCGCGCCGCGACGGGAGCCGCCTTGCGCGCTGCGCCCGCCAGCGGAACTGCGGCGGCCCACGCCTTTTGCCCCTTGAGGAAAGCATCGGAAAACCGCTCCAGGCCGTGGCTGCCGCCGTTGACCACTTTGCGCGCGGCCTTCAGGTCATCCCCGGCGAGCGCCTTGGCCAGTTTTTCCCTGTTCGCATCGAGATAGGCGGCCAGCAGGCAGGCGGCGACTTCCGGCGCGCAGGCGCTATCCGGGTTGTCCGCGAGCGGAATGTCGAGCATCTCGCCGAACCGGGTGTAATTGTCGCGCCCGGTCAATTGCACATAACCCCGCCCGCGATAACGCGCCCCGTCGCCCGGATTCTTGTTGCCCAGCTTGCGCTCGTAGGCGCTGAAGGCGGCCTGGCCGGGCAGCGTGTTGAAATGGGAAGGCAATTCGGCGATCGGCACGAAACCTTCGGTCTCGGCGCGTATCGTGCCCAGCGCGGCGCAGATCATGCCAACGTCGGTCAGGCCGAAAGCCGCCAGCGCCGCCGTCACGTAAGGCAGATTTTTGGCGATGCTTGATGTTCTGGTGTAGGGGAACAGCTTGCTTACCGTGGCGGTATCCACGCTGACGGCCAGCTTCGCCGGCGGCGAAATGCCCAGTGCGGACAGGGTGCGCGGCCCGGCAATCCCGTCCGCGACCAAACCCACGCCGGCCTGCCAGACCCGCAGGGCGGTCTCGGTGTCCGCGTCGAATTTATCGCCATCGGCCAAGCCGGGATAGGCATGCGCGCCTTCGCCCAACGCCTCGCGCAAAGCTTTCTTGAGCCCGGCAACCTCCTTGCCGGCATTGCCCCGCATCAACAGCAACATTTTTATGTTCGCGCTTTTCATTTTTCAACCCCCTCAGTGGTAATCAACAAATCACAATGAACTTCCCCCGGTTTTTCGTCTTGCAACAAGCCGGTTTCATGCTACCAGTTTTTCCTCGTGCCGGGCACCGACCCGTTTCCATGGGCTTAATCCGGTTGAAACATTCGGCCATTATCCTGATGCCCGGACACAACCCACAGGGCAACCACGATGAAATCACTTCAGGACATACTCGACCAGCGCAACCTCTCCACGCTTTTCCAGCCGATCATGGATCTTTCCAGCGGCGCGTTTATCGGCTTTGAGGGGCTGATACGCGGCCCCGCCGACAGCCCGCTGCATTCGCCCGCCAATTTGTTTGGCGCGGCCAGGCAACGGGGGCTCGAACTGGAAACCGAGATGTTGAGCCGCCAGATCGTTCTGGAGTCTTTTTCCGCCCAGAACCTGCCCGGTAAATTGTTCCTGAATGTCAGCCCGCGAACCTTGATGAACCCCAATTTTAAAAACGGGCAGACGCTGGCTTATCTCGAAAAGCTCGGTGTCGACCCGAAACGGGTCATCATCGAGGTGACCGAAAACCAGCCCACCTTCGATTTCGAAGGTATGCGCAACGCGCTGCTACACTACCGCGGCATGGGGTTCCAGATTGCGATGGACGATTTGGGCGAAGGCTTTTCGAGCCTGCGTCTCTGGTCCGAACTGCGCCCCGAGTTTGTGAAAATAGACATGCATTTTGTGCAGGGCGTCAATGCCGACCCTCTCAAACGGCAGTTTTTAAAGTCGATCCACAGCATCGCGCAAAGCTCCGGCACGCAAGTGATCGCGGAAGGGATCGAAACGGATGCCGAATTCAGGGTCGTGCGCGACATCGGCATCGCTTGCGGGCAAGGCTATTTTATCGCCCGCCCCAGCCCGGTGCCGCCGTTGAACCCGCCCGCCGGGACCGGCCGCCTGGCCAATACAAACTATTGTGTCGAACAACCCTACAGCACCCCCCGCAACATCGCGGTGGAAACCGTCCTGCGTTATGTCGAGCCGGTCCAGCCGGAAATGGAAACCGGGAAAATCTTCGCCCGATTTTCAGAAGATAAAAACTTGCGCGCCATTCCTGTCGTCAAGAACGGGCGCCCGGTCGGGCTGATCAACCGTTATGAGTTTGTGGACAGCTTTGCCCGGCTCTGCCGCCGCGAGCCGCCCGGCGAAAAACCCTGCGCCGACATCATGAACGCGGCGCCATTGCTGGTGGAAAAATCCACCCCCATCAATGAATTGAGCGGGTTTTTGAGCGAATCTGAAATCCGGCATTTCACCGACGGCTTCATCATCACCGAACAAGGCCGCTACATCGGGATCGGCGCCGGGCAGGATTTGCTGCGCGAAATCACCAAAGCCCAGATCGAAACCGCACGCTACGCCAACCCGTTGACCCTGCTGCCCGGCAACAGCCTGCTCATCGAACAGCGCCACCTGCGCCAGCTTGAAATGGTGGCAGCCCGCCATGCGTAAGCCATCGGCGAACATGCTGGCCAGCATGTTCCGGGGCGCGCGCCTCGCCCTGCACCTTTTGCACGGGATATTGCTGGCAATTTTTTACCCGCACCTGAACCGAACCAGGCAGCGCCGCACCTTGAAGAAATGGAGCAGGCAACTGCTGGGCATCCTCAACATCGGCATCCAGATCGAGGGGCAGCAGCCCGCGCGCGGTGAAAGCGGCTGCCTGATGGTCGCCAACCATGTTTCATGGCTGGATATTTTTGTGCTGAACGCGGTCCACCCATCGCGCTTTATCGCCAAATCGGAAGTGCGCGGCTGGCCGGTCATCGGCTGGCTATGCGAGCGCGGCGGCACGATCTTCATCGAGCGCGCCCTGCGCCAGGATGCCGCATCGATCAACCGGCATATCTGCACCCTGCTCGAACAGGGCGTTTGCGTGGGGCTATTCCCGGAAGGCACCTCCACAGACGGCAGCCAGGTCGGGCATTTCCACGCGTCGCTCATCCAGCCCGCCATCGATGCGGAGGTAAGGCTGTACCCGATTGCGCTGCGCTATCAGGGCGAGGGGGGCGGGCCGAGCGCCGCCGCCGCTTTCACCGGCGACTCGACGCTGTTTCAGTCGGTCTGCCGCATCCTGCGATGCGGGCAACTCAACGCGTTGGCCGTATTCACCCCCGCGCTGATTGCAACTGATAGAAACCGCCGCGTGCTGGCGCGCACCGCACAAGGAGCCATCGCACAAGAGTTGCAAAACCTGCCGTAGGGGCGCGATTCACACCATCTTCATATTCCCATCATCGCATTGCAACAGATATCTAATAACCTGCAAGCCTCTTCAACCAATCAGAGGTGATGCCATGCCGGAACTTGACCGACAAATCCAACCCGTTGCCCGGCGCCGTTTGATGGCCGCCCTGGCGCGCGGCAAGGCGGAAGTGCTCGAGGCGCAACGCCTGCGTTACAAGGTGTTCGCCGAGGAAATGGGCGCAAACCTGCCCGGCGCGAAAGAAGGGATAGACCGCGATATTTTCGACAAATACTGCGAGCATTTATTGGTGCGCGAAAGCGACAGCAACAGGGTCGTGGGCACGTACCGCATCCTCCCGCCCGACCGGGCAGAAAAAATCGGCGGCTACTATTCGCAGACCGAATTCGACCTGACCCGCCTGCTGCATCTGAGCGACCGCATGGTGGAAGTCGGCCGCGCCTGCGTACACCGCGATTACCGCGACGGCGCGACGATTACCCAGTTATGGGGCGGCCTCGCCCAATACATGCTGCAAAACCGCCACGAATATCTGATCGGCTGCGCCAGCATCAGCATGGCGGATGGCGGCCATGTCGCGGCAAGCGTCTACCGCAAGCTGCACCGGGTCTATGCCGCCCCCGTCGAATACAGCGCATTTCCCCGTTGCCCGCTGCCGCTGCACGCCCTGAACCCGTATCTCGATGCGCCGGTCCCTCCCTTGCTCAAAGGCTACCTGCGGCTCGGCGCTTATATTTGCGGCGCACCGGCGTGGGATCCGGAATTCAACACCGCCGACCTGCTCGTCTTGCTGCCGGTATCGCGCATAAGCAGCCGCTACGCCAAACACTTCCTCAAAATGTAAGCCCGCAAGCCGCGCCCGATGCGGCTTGCCCCGCGCAACTCCCGCGCGCCGCCGCCCTTGCCGCAAAATCCATGAATGTGCCTGACCGGGTATCAGC
>SCPW01000051.1 GCA_004298605.1 Gallionella sp. | reverse complement strand
GCAGCATCCGCTATATGGAATCCTGCGGCGGGCTGATAAAAAACAGCCAGGGACAGGCATCGCATGTGATTGTCGTTTCCCGCGACATCACCGAGCGCAAACAAGCCGAGGAGGAAATCCGCAATCTGGCTTTCCATGACGCGCTGACCAAGCTGCCCAACCGCCGCCTGCTGAACGACCGCCTGGCGCAGATAATGGCCGCCAGCAAACGCAGCGGCTGCTACGGTGCGCTGATGTTCCTGGATATGGATAATTTCAAGCCGCTCAATGACCGGCACGGGCATGATGTGGGCGATTTGCTGCTGGTGGAAGCGGCGCGCCGCATCAACAGTTGCGTGCGCGGGGCGGATACCGTCGCACGTTTTGGCGGCGATGAGTTTGTGGTAATACTCGGCGGGCTGGATGTCGGCCGGGTCAAATCCATCGCGCAGGCCGGCATCGTCGCCGAAAAAATCCGCGCTATCCTGGCCGAGCCTTATGTGCTGGCCACACAGCAGGAAAGCGGCGCGGAATCCACAGTGGAGTACCGCTGCACATCGAGTATCGGCGTGGCGCTGTTCCTCGATCATGAGAGCCGCCCGGAAGATATTCTCAAACGGGCAGACATGGCAATGTACCAGGCAAAAAATGGCGGGCGCAATTTGATCTGTTTTTATGAATAGTCCCGGAACCGGGCCTATTTCCTCGGGTAACCCGCCAAAGCGGTTGTGGCGCATGGCGCGCGCTTTGCCATTTGCCGCCACGCTTGAGATAATCCGCGCATAATTCAGTGAGGTAAACCCCCGGCTATGCCGGGGGACTAAGTAAGGTTCGACCGTGTGATACGGTCGCTCCAGTTTTATTCCCTCCCCTTCAAGGGGAGGGTTGGGGTGGGGATGGGTTTGAGCGGTGGAGCAGATATGTACAGCGTAACCCCCACCCCCATCCCAACCCCCCCTGAAGGGGAAGGAGGAAAACTTGGCCGCCTTCAGGCGGCTCACGGTTTTATCGGCCCCTTTGAGGAGCTCACCTAATAAGCACCCGGCTTTGCCGGGGGTAATTTAACTTTGGCGCCATACGCACATCTTTCAAAATATGAGTGAATTACAAACGGTTTTGCTGGCAATAGGCTTCGGTGTGATCGTCGCGGTGTATGCCGTTGGATGGTGGCAACAGAGGCAGCACCGGCGCAAATTTGGCGCGGCATTCAAGGCTGCCCATGCGGACGCGCTGTACCAGGAAAATGCCGCCACACCGGCGCCGCAGGCCGAGCAACCGGCCTTGGCGGAAGCGGTCGAAGAGGCGGCGGGCGAGGCGTTCCTCTATCCGGGTGGGGCAGCCGGAGAATTGGCCGAGAAGCCCGCTGCCGCGGAGCCGGCGCCCGCCGTACAGCCCGTTGCGGAGGCCGGTGCTTTGCCGGATGAATCTTGCGCGCTGCTGGATATGCGCAGCGATTTCATCATTGAACTGCATCTGGCCGAACCCGGCCCCGCCGCGGTGCTGGATGGCCTGTGGCAGCGCAAGTTCGATTTCGGCAAGCCGGTGCAGGTGTGCGGCCTGACATTGAACGCGCACCGCTGGGAGCGCGCCATCGCCGATAGCCAGACCCTGTACGCGCGCTTCAGTATCGCGCTGCAACTGGTGGACAGGGGCGGCGCGATCAGCGCGGCAAAGCTGGCGGATTTCCGCGACCTGGTGCTGGGACTGGCCAAAAAAATCAAGGCCGACACGACGGTTCCAGACCTCAACGAAACACACCGGCACGCGGTTGATCTGGACAAGATTTGCGCCGAGGTGGACCAGATGGTCGGGATCAATCTGGTGCCGCCCGGCGAGCGTTTGTTGCCCGGCGGAAAAATCGCGCAGGCTGCGGCTTTACGGGGCATGGCGCTGGAATCGGACGGGGCGTTCCATTTGCCGGATGCGCGGGGACACAGCCTGTTCAGCCTGATTAACCAGGATGCCGGGCCGTTCCAGCACCACACGCTGGGGACCTTCAGCACCGCGGGCATCACGCTGTTGCTCGATGTGCCGCGCGTGGAGAACCCCGCCATGCAGTTCGACCGGATGGTGGGCGCCGCGCATGAGCTGGCCAGGGAATTGCAGG
>SCPW01000402.1 GCA_004298605.1 Gallionella sp. | reverse complement strand
CCGGTTCGATGCGGGCGACCTTGCCCGTAATGGGTTTGCCGGGGTTGGAGCGGAGCGTGATTGCGGCTGGCAGCCCCGTTTGGAGGCCGGCGGAGCGCCCCTGATCCAGCCTCACCGTCACCCACAGGCTGTCTGGCTGCACCAGCTTGAGCACCGCCTGCCCGGCCACGACGGTGGCGCCGGGTTCGGCATCGCGTGAAGTAACTACACCGCCGGTGGGTGCTTCGAGGCGGATGTTCATCCTTTGCCGCTTAATTCCTTCTCGATCGGCATCCAGGCGAACCAGGTCTTGCCGGGCGCCCGCCAGCGTGGATTCGGCTGCGGCAAGTTGGGCATCCGCCGACTGTTGTTGCTGCAACTTGCCCTCCACCACGCTTGTGCTGACGAATCCCTTGTGCCCCAATTCGGCATAACGGTGCGCCTCGCTGGCAGCCAATGCCTGGCGGCTCTGCGCATCGTGTACCTGGGCTTGTGCCGTCGCCACGGCGCTTTTGGCGCGAGCCGCAGCCGCAACCGCAGCGCTCACCCGCGCATCGAGATCCACCGGATCCATTTCCGCCAGCAACTGTCCGGCCTGAACCGTATCGCCCACATCAACCAGCACGCGCCCGACCCGGCCGGCGGCGGTCGGCCCGATGAGATAAGCGCGCCGCGCCTCCACCGTACCGATGCCGAACAAAGCGGGGGAAACTTCCCCCCTGGCGACCTGGGTTACGGTCACCTGTATTGGCGCGAGCGGGCCGCTTTTCAAAGCGGCCCAGGCAAAGGCGAGCAGCAGCGCAATGCCGAAGGCGGCAAACCAGAACTGCCGTGGCAGGTTCACAGGAATTTTCATTGTTTTTCCATGATGCGAATCAGATGACAAATAGGTGGTTTGACGGGAGGTAATTCCATTTCTCTTTCAAAGCGGCAATAACCCTGTATGGTGCATTTTATGCACCATAGCATGGAATGCACCCCACAATACTTCACTACTGATCGGGAAATGGAATAAGTTTTGTAGGGTGGGCGCAGCCCACGTAACTTCGATAATCTCTATGGCTGCGTGGGCTGCGCCCACCCTACCTAAGCTGTTTTTCGCTTACGACCGGTGGCTGAATTCACTGGCGGTAAGCAGCATGACACGATACGCAATACCCCATCGTTTTATTCAACGCGCGTAATGATGCGGTTACATCCCCGGTTTTCAGCGCATCACCAAGCTCGTCTCCACTCTTGTGGAAGGCCAATCCCAGCGCCTTGAACTTTTCGTCGTTGAACATGCTGCACATCTTTTGCATTTCCGGAGTCAAGCCAAGCTTGCCATGCGCTATTTTTGAGGCAGCCTCAAATTTGTTTTCTGAGATCAAGCCGATGATCGACTGGATCGCTTCTACATGCTCCCGCATGTTCGACAGCTGGTGCTGCTTCATTTCTGCTGACAATCCCAGGGAAGTTCGCGTGTCCGTCATGCTCATTGTGTGATTGTGGTTTTCATGTTGCATTTTATGCTCGGCAGCGAATGCCATATTCAAGCCAGTTATGCCTATGAATGCTGAAACGGCTATCAAAATTCTTTTCATGCTTTGGATTCCTGATGTGATGAGACCGGCCCAAACCGGTCTCGTTTGTTTGGATAAATTTCACTGCTTTGCAAGTGAATCACTGCCGGTTTTTGCCTAACCTGCCTGCGAATACTAAACCGGCATTACGGAATGGAATATGATTGAAATCATACTGGCGAATCGAGTTTCTGTTGCAACAGAGTCAGCGTTTGCCCCTGCCGTTGCAGCACGCCTTCCCGCTCCATTTCAGCCAGGGTGCGGTAAAGCGCTTCGTGGCTTGCCCCCAGTTCCACCGCCCAGCGGATAATGGGCTGATCCAGTTTTACCCGCCCCTCTTTGCCATGTTCTACCAAGTAATGAATAACGCGCATGCGCAGGCTTTTTAGGACCAGCCGCTCTTGGGCTGCCCGCTGCTGGCGGAGATTTCTCGACAGCGTGGCAACCCATTCCATGGCGAAATCCGTGTCGTTGGTCAAGCAGTGGCGCAGAACCTCGGCGGGTAATCGCAGGCAACGCCCGGGACGGGTACAGACCGCATCGCAATGGTAGTGGCTGCCGAACAGGCTTGCTTCGGCAAAGAAATCACCTTCACGGGCGCGGTACAGGACAACTTCGGTGCCCTCCGGCGAGAAGCGCGTCAGGCACACTTCCCCATTCATTACACGATACACGGCATCTGCCTTGTCACCGAAGTGGAAGATGCGCTGCCCCTTGCTTATATCCATGGGACGCGCCGCTAGTTGTAGCTTATCAGGGGATTGTGCTATCCAATTTTTCCAATCTTCCGCCAAGATTGTTCTCCATTATTTCTGTATTGGAAAATACCACATGTATTGGCTGTTAAGGAGGTGCGATGTGTTGATTGTGACGCTATTGGATAATCGCCCACATTCTCGAAAACGCGGAAACCGGAAATGCCAGCCTGAAAATGTGCTCAAATTGACTCCTGTAGCATAATGACACTCTCTACCTCGGTTCATCTGTGACATGAGCCCTTTCGCTTCTCTCTCATACCATCTCAGACACGGCTTGGCCCGTTTTTTTGCACTGTTGGCAAAAAAATGGAAAACCGGTTTTTACCTTTATCTGGCCGGTCTGTTCACCGTGCTGATTGTCGCCGATACGGCTTTCCTGAATATCGCCGCCGACATGAAACAAGCGGCATTCGACACGATGGTCCGCTACCGGCTGGTCGTGCCGGAACCGGACAAGGATATCGTCATCGTCGATATCAACGAGGCGAGCCTTGCCGCGATGGCCAGGGAATATGGCCGCTGGCCGTGGCCGCGGCAGGTGCTGGGGGAATTCGTCGAGCAGATCGAAAAGCAGCGGCCGCGGGCGGTAGTGTTCGACATTTTGTTCAGCGACCCGGATGTGTACAACCCGGACAGCGATGCCTATTTCGACGCCGCGATTACGGCTACGGACAACACTTTTTTTCCGATGTTGCGGCTCGATCCGGACGGCGATCACTTGAGCCAAATCAAGCCGGGCATGATTCCTGGCGTGGTGGCGCTGGGCGAGGATGCGCGGCGCGATGCTACCGTGGCGGTGGTGCTGCCGCACTTTGCGGCAGCGCTGGAAGGAGGGCGGCTCGGGCTGCACAACATTTACCCGGATGCCGACGGCATTGTCCGCCAGTATCCGGTTTACCGCGACGATTATGGCTGGATGATCCCGTCGTTGCCGCTGCGCGTCGCGCGGCAACTGAAATTCCCGCAGCCCGGCGCGCCGCAGGTGTTGCTCAACTGGCGCGGCCCGCCCTTCAGTTACCGTTCGGTGAGCTTCAGCGAGGTTTTCGCCGATCTGACCAGCAAAAATAAAAAACGTCCGCCGGACGAATTCACCGGCAAGATCGTGATCGTCGGTTCGACCGCGCCCAGCCTGTTCGACATCAAGCCGACGCCGCTCAGCCGCATGCATCCCGGCGTGGAAATCCTCGCTACCGCCATCGACAATTTCAAGCACGGCGATTTCCTGCGCTTCCCCGATGCGCGCATCGCTTACCTGCTGCTGACGCTGGCGATGATCTGGGCGACGGCCTGGGGTTTTTACCGCAACACCGGGCGCGACAAGATCGACCGCCTGTTCGGCGTCTCGCAATTCATCCTGGTCGGGATTTCCTATGCCAGCATCAATTTCACCACGACCTACATCAATCTCACCGGCCCGGTCACCCTCGGCCTGGCTTACTTCACCATTGCGCGGATATACGCGATCGGCGCCGGCAGCGCGCTGGAGAAAAGCGCCGTGCGCGCGGCTCAGGAAAGCGGCGGCGAGTTGCACGGCGTGCTGATGTTGATTCGCCTCGGTAAACAGGCAGGCGTGTCGGATGCCAGTTTGTTGAGCGATACCGTGCGCGAAAAAATCCGCCTGGAAATGGGAAAAACCGGCAACGCCGCGAAGAGTGTGGAAATACTCAAGGGGCAGCAAAGCGGCCTGTGGCGGCTGTTTGAAGACACGCTGGCGATTTCATGGTGGTGCGCGGCAGATGACGAAGGCAGCCGGTTGAGCATCACCCGTGACATTGATGCGGTGCAGCAGGCAATCGGGCCGCTGTTGCGGAAATATGCTTTGGCTGCGGATAATGACATTGCGTGGTTTATCCACGAAGGAAAGATTGCCGGTGGCGATGGTGCGCGCGACAGTTGGCGCGCCTTGTTCGCCGAAACACAGTTGCGCTGGAGTGAAGCAAGGAAAGAACAATCATGATGAGTACGACACGCTGTTGTTGCATTTGGCTGGCCGCGCTGCTGCTGGCGATGCCAATCGCCCACGCGGGCGAGAACGGCGTCACGATCAAGGCCGATGAACTGAAAGCGGAGCCGTTCCGCGATGCCAAAACGGTCGGCGCGCTGGCGGCGGGCGACAAGGTCGAAATCCTGAAAAAAGACGGCGGCTGGCTACAGATAAAAAGCGCCAAGGGCAACGGCTGGGTGCGCATGCTCAGCGTCCGTCGCGGCGGGGCGCGCAAAACGGCGGCGGGCGGTGAGTTGGCCGGGCTGGCGGGGCTGGCATCGGGGCGCGCGGGCACCGGGCGGGTGGTCGCCACCACCGGTATTCGCGGCCTCGACGAAGAGGAGCTCAAGGCGGCCAAGTACGACGAGACGGAGTTGAAGCTGGCGGAATCCTATAGCACCAGCCGGGCGGCAGCGCAGAAATTCGCCGCCAAAGGCAAGCTGGTCGCGCGCAGCATGGATTACCTGCCCGATACGGGAGAAGCGCGATGAACAGCACAGTAGTTAAACTGCTGGCGGGGTTGGGCATGGCGTTGTGTCTGGTCACGGCGCATGGTTTTGATCTGGGGCAGGAGTTGAAGAAAGCGGCGAGCGGGTTACAGAAACCGGAGCAGCTTGCCGGGCTGGGCGGCTATTCCGAGGAAGAGGAAGTCGCCATTGGACGGCAGATTGCCGGCAGCCTGCTCGGCGCCGCGCCGCTGGTGAAAGACAAGCTGCTGCAAAAATATGTCAACAATGTTGGCCGCTGGGTTGCCAGCCAGAGCGAACGGCCCGATCTCGCCTGGCATTTTGGCGTCATCGAATCGGACGACATCAATGCGTTTGCCGCACCGGGCGGTTACATCTTCATCACCCGCGGGCTGTACCGCTTGCTCGACGATGAGGCCGAGCTGGCGGGCGTGCTGGCGCACGAGATCGGCCATGTGGTCCGCAAGCACCACCTGAAAATTTTGCAGCAAAGCAAGCTGGTCGATCTGGGCGGCAAGCTGCTGGCGAAACAGGCGGGCGGAGATGAGAGAGTTCGCAACCTGGTCGGCGGCGGCGCTGAGATCGTCGCACGTTCGCTCGACAAGAGCGCCGAGTTCGAGGCGGACCGCATCGCCGTGGTGCTGGCCGCGCGCGCCGGCTACGACGCCTTCGGCCTGCCCGGCGTGTTGCAGGAAATCGGCCATGCCGGCAGCGATAGCAGCGTGGCGCTGCTATTCAAAACGCACCCGCACCCCGACGAGCGGCTCGCCGGGCTGGACGACGCGATGGGCAGCCGCTTTGACGGGGTAAAAGGGCTGGCGTTGGCGGGGCGGTTTTACCGGATCAAATAGTGCCCTGGTTTTAAGGGGTGTTTCATATTTCAAAATAAGCAATCCGCTTATTCGTTTCTTATGCGTGCCGTACTACCATGCGGCTCGAATGGAGGAGCCAACGGATGTTATTGTCACTGGATGATCCCCTGCTTCAATCCGCCTTCGACCAGGCGGCGAAAAGTGCGACGCGCACGGTCAAGGTCGGCGCCAAAAGCCGCAAAATAACGACACCCTTCCCGTCGCCGCAGGACTGGCGGGACGTCTGGATTTATTTTCTGATGCTCGACAGGTTCAATCGGGCGGACGGTAAACCGCCTGCAAGCATGCCCCACGACAAACCCTTTGGCGAATTCCAGGGCGGTACATTCAACGGTGTGAGGGAGCGGCTGAAATACATCAAGGATCTGGGAGCTGGGGCGATCTGGCTTTCGCCCGTGCTGAAGAATTGCCAGTCCGACCGGGGTACTTTCCATGGCTACGGCATCCAGGATTTCCTGCGGCCAGAGCCGAGGTTCGCGTCGGCGCCGGGCAAGGAGGAGGACGAGCTGCGCGCGCTGGTGGACGAGGCGCACGCGCTGGGTCTGTATGTCATCTTCGACATCGTGCTGAACCATGCCGGCGACGTATTCGGCTACAAGGATTTCGGCGCCTCTGCGCCGGGCAGCCCGGGGACATTGCCAATCGAGTGGCGCAACGAGAGCGGCCAGGCCAGACCCGATTTTCCGGTCATTGAGGACATCCCCGCTGCCCGGCGCAAGCCGGACGCTCTGGTCTGGCCGGCGGAGTTGCAGCGCAACAATTTCTTTCGCCGCAAGGGCAAGGGGGCGGAGGAGGGCGGCGATTTCGAGTCTCTCAAGGAGTTCGTGACCGATGCGCGCGATGGTCGGATTTTCCCAGTCCGCAACGCCCTGATCCTCGCTTACCAATATGCCATTGCGCGCTACGACGTCGACGGCTTCCGCATCGACACCCTGAAATATGTCGAGCGGGATTTTGCCCAGGCCTTCGGCAACGCGATGCGGGAATACGCGCTGAGCATCGGCAAGAAAAATTTCTTTTCTTACGGGGAAGTCTTCGACGGCGAGGAGCGGATCGCCGAGTTTATCGGTCGCAACACCCGCGACGCCGGTGAATTGGTCGGGGTCGATGCCGCGCTGGACTTTCCGCTTTTTTTCCGGCTACCGGCGGTCGCCAAGGGGTTTGCCCCGCCGACCGGGGTCATCGACGTTTTCCGCCGCCGCAAGGAAATCGAGCGCGACATCCTGAGCAGCCACGGTGAGGCGGGGCGGTTCTTCGTGACGTTCCTCGACAACCATGACATGAAAGAACGGTTCCGCGGGGCCAGCGCGGACGGGCCCGACCCGTTCGACCCTCAGGTCATCCTCGGCATCGCGGTATTGTTCGGCCTGCAAGGCATTCCCTGCCTCTACTACGGCACCGAACAGGGGCTGCACGGGCGCGGCAGCAGCGACCAGTTCGTGCGCGAAGCACTCTGGGGCAAGCCCGGCGCTTTTGACGTCAACCATCTGTTCTACAAGGCAATCAAGTTGCTCTCCGATATCCGCAATGCCGAACCGGCGCTACGCTATGGCAGGCTCTATTTCAGGCCGATCTCGGGTGACGGGATCCATTTCGGTACGTCGCCCTTTGCGCCGGGCGTGCTGGCATTCTCTCGAATCCTGAATAATCGCGAGGTTCTGGTTGTCGCGAACGCGAACACGCAAGGGGATTTTCAGGGGCATGTGCTGGTCGATTTTTTTATCAACCATGACGGCGGACAGTTCCGCGTTCTCAACGGCCCGGGGGCATCAACCCCCGAGCCGGTAGAAACCCGATCCGGCCTTGAGATCAACGAGATTGACGGTGGAGTGACCGCAGGCCCGGCACGGATGATCCGCGTGAGCCTGCGGTCGATGGAAGTTCAAATCCTGGCCACGCAGGACTGATTCCATGTATGGGCGCGATTCATCGCGCCCATACCGGGTTTTTATCTTTGAAGCAGAACCGGGATGATGTAGAAAAATCAATCTTTCCCGCGCAGCGACATCCGCTCCATCAAGCCATCTTTCATGATGAACTGGTGCTTGATTGCGCCCAGCACATGCACTGCCGCCAGCACGATCAACACCGTCACCAATGTTTCATGCACATCGTGGGCGAATACCCCGGTAAATTTCTTGGGCAGCAAAGCCGCATCCCATGCCGTCAAGGCTTTGCACACATCGCTGGTGGCAGCCGTCGCCACACCGCTCACCGGCAACAGCACCAGCATGGTGTAGAGCAAGTGGTGGATACCTTTGGCCACCTTGTCCATCGGCGTGTCGCCCATCGGCGGCGGCGTGCCGTCCTTGCGGCGGAAATAAAGGCGCGCGAGAGCCAACAGCAGAATCGTCGCGCCCACCAGGGCATGCGCGACATATCCGGCCAGCGGCGCGCCGGCGGCCTCGTGCCGTGCGCCATCCAGTTGATTGCCGATGAACCAGGCGACAATCAACAATGCCAGAGTTAGCCAATGGGCGATTACCATGCGTTTGCTGTACTGCTTCATAACTTGCTCCTGAATTTTTCGGAACTGGTGGGATAGGCTTATTCCAGAGAAGTTCCGTTGCCGAAAATGAGCGCGCAATTTACCCGAAACGCGCTTGCCGCGCAGCCTTTATTTCCGCGCCATAAGAAATATGTTGCCTTCTACCGGGCTGCCGGATTCCAGCCGGACGACAACGTTTTCGCAGGCAAGCACCGACCACCCCGCGTTTTCGGCGCTTTGCCGCACGAAGGCGTCCGCGTGGGCATAGCGCCCGGTATTGCGCAGTTCCCAGCCGCTCCCATCGGACTTTTCTGTGGAGAAGGCAAAAATGGCGTTCTCGGAAGCTCTGTTGAAAGCGGCAGCAAACAGATTCTCCAGTTCACCCATATAAACCATTACATCTGCCGCAAGAAACAGATCGAAAGGTTTTTTTTCCGCATCGAGGAATTCGGTCAGGTCTGATTCGGCCAGGCGTTTGTAAATATTTTTTTCTTTTGCCTCGTCCAGCATTCTCGGTGACAGGTCCACACCGACCAGTTCGTCTACCCGTTCTGCCAGGCGCAAACCCATGAGACCCGTGCCGCAGCCCAGGTCAACGGCCCGGTCGAAGCGTTGTATGCCCGCGTGGCTCCTGATGATTTCGTCGATGCTGTCCGGTATGGAATAGGCCAGTTTTCCTGTCAGATGGGATTCGAACCGCTTCGCATGATTGTCGAACAGGTTTTTGATGGTCTGCCTCGGGGGGCAGGCCATGGGGCGGCCCTCGAGGCGCGAGAGCATGAACGCTGCGCTATGGTAGCCGGGCTGGAAGCCGAGCACCTTGCGGCAGATGAGAACCGCTTCTTCGGTGTTGCCCCGTTTTTCGGCAAGGTTGGCAAGGGCGTACCAGGCCTGGGCCAGGTTCTTTGAGGCGACGGCCTTGCGCATGCAATTTTCCGCCTCATCGAAATTTTCATGGCGCATGTAAACCAGACCCGTATTGCACCAGGCCTCGGCCAGGTCGGGTTTGAATTTTAAAGCGTTGGACCATGCGGAAAGGGCGCCTTCGTCATCGCCTGCCAGCAACCGGATATTGCCGAGATTGTTCCAGATATATGGCGAGCTGGGCAACAACTCCGCAGCGATTTTAAGGTGCTTTTCGGCCGGCTTCAGCTCGCCCCTTTCGGCCAGGAGCGACCCCAGCAGGTAATGGCCGTCCAGATGCCGGGGGTCTTCCCTGATGATCTTGCGGTAAATTTTTTCGGCGGCGGAAAATCTGCGGGCTTCTGTCTCCAGCGCCGCTTCCGCAATCATTTTGTCCAGTTTTTTCATTGCTTGATATTTGCGTGCTCGATAGGGGTTGCGCTTTGCCAGGTTTCAACGCAGGGATGTGTTTCCGGGATTGGCGAGGCCAGCTTAAAATGTTTTACAGGACAGTGCAACACAGTCGCGGGTTGTGCGGGTAAACCCCGTTGGGGTCGCCGTGGCCGAGGTTGCAAAGAAAATTGGTTCATCGGGCAAATTACTCTTGAAGAACTACCGCTTTTCCAAGTCTCTCAGGACAACGTTCAGGGCGGCTAAATATAGGGTGAGCCTCGGGAAATTATCTTTGAATAATAGAGCTCCACCAATAGGGGTTGATTTGGAGAAATTTATGGCAACTGCCCAATGATCGGCGCGAACATACCCCAATACATACCCATGCGGTGCAAAGGCATCGGTAGCTGCAACCTGCCCGTCGTTATTGGGGTCGATTAGAGAAAGCTTTCTCCAGAGCACCTGTAACATCGGAGATACTTCCCCCGCATGGGGTACAGCGGCAATTGAATAAACTGGAATATTTGAAGGGACATGATGGGAAAGCCACCAGGCACGACGTTCGGCGACCGTCAGCGAACGCATTTCTCCGCCATCATGCCGGGGGCACACGTCGGTGTCGATTTTTCCAAAAGTGTTCTCATAAAATGCGCCTAGTTCATCGGCAAGCGGAGTGCCATGAAGCGGGCTCGCAACTGTGATCAACGCTGCAACTTTGCTATTGGCGGTAAAATCGGCGCCTAGCATTTCAAGTGCATCAACCCCTCCTTTTGAATAGCCGATCAATATTGCGCGCTTATCGGCAGGTACGTGAGCATCAATTGCTTTTGCAATGATTTCTGCGTTATAGCGTGAACTGGCGCGACCCGGCAAAGGCACATAGTAGGAAGGGTATCTCAGCCGATCAGACACACCGCCAATTACATCGTCGAAGGGCTTCCCCAAGCCTGCCACGCACTCTGAGAATATCCCCGGCAGCCAAAGCAAAACGAACTTTGATGCGTCGTAATTCTCCATCTTTATCCCGGCAACAGGAAATTCAGGTATCACGTCGTTCAGGTAGTCGCCGCAGGCCGGCGACCCCTTGTCTTCGGCCAGTAACTTGCAGAATTCAAGTTGGAAATCACCCCGCCGATCTTGTACGCCGGGTTGCCCGAGCGGTATCGTGACATAGGCCATAGGCCTACCAGGGCTGGCGCTGATCGCGCAACCCGCAATTATCGGCAGGAGCGCCGTAAATAGAAGCAACTTGAATACATCACAGGTTGGCGGGTTCATTGATTATCCGGGGAGATACCAATCAACTTTTTGGCGCGAATGAAAGGCAGCGAAAAATTTGCACCTGCCGTAAACATCCACCCATGCTCCAAGCCGAGATTTGGTGATGGGCCGTAATCTTTGCCCAGCCCGATAAACAGGGTCATGAAAGAAGTAAAGCCCTGCTCTGCACGAACACCAAAGGAATTTTTCCATTCATAGGTGTTCGGGTTGGGGTATTTAATTCTTCGTATGTAGGGAGCTATCTTTGTTTCTGTATTGGGTACAATAAAATCGGTGCGAAAGCTTGCGCCGTGTGCGCCAAAGGCACCCTCATGCAGCCAGACCAGGCCAAAATTTGGAATTACGTTCCAATTTTCATCTCTGTACAGGATAGGAGCAAGATAGGCTTCATAAGCATTCCGACCGTAGTGAGCACCACTCGTCAATGACTCCCTCGCATATTGAAAACCAATCAACGTTGAGAAAGTATTATTTTTGTATTCTTCGTTGTTTTTTAAGGCGTCATGCGTCATGCGACTACCGTCATTTTCGAGCTCATAGCGTCCGTGGCCAAATCCGACAGACATACAATCCGGGTTTGATGCACAAGGCAATTTAGTTACAATCCCCGGCCTGCTGATACGGTTACTGGAGCCGTCTTTTTTTACGCTATTCTCATCGCCAGTTACTTGGAGGGCTGATTTTGATGGTTCGTATTGCCAATTCACTTTTGCGAAGGAATTGGTAAATTGTTTATTTTTATTGGCATCCATAACGTCCAGAATTGATCGTACGTTTACTGCCAACATCAGCACTCGCTGCATAAGCCCTTGCCCATTGTCATCGCGCCACAACAGGCCATCTCCTTTTAGCTTGAGTGGATTTTGCATATTGGATAGCGATTTTAAAGCCTCTCTGACCGCATCATCCGCACGCTTCTCCTTATCTTCCGAGCAGTCGGGATCCGTGGTTTCAAGGCGAGAATAAATGAAAGCGGGAGGGAATTCTTTGAACAGCTTCGATGGGCGGCATACCAATTGCACGGACACAGCGGCCATCGCATCCATTAGAAGCTTTTCATGTTGCTTATCAATAATAAGGCCTGTCATATTTGGGGCAAGTTGGTACATCATCCCCTGATCGTTGGCCACGTCATGCATAGAGTTCGAAGCTGTGTCAGTCAAAGTCGAGCGAGGGGTCACCATATGCCCCGGCGCAAAAAAATCATGCAGGTAATGATCGGCAATGGCGTTCATCACAAGCGCGCCATATAGTGTATTTTCCCCCTGCAAAGCAAAGCCAATTGCTGCTGTGTGGTGCAGGTTGAGCGCCACGAGTAAATCATTTTGAAAGTGCGTGTGATTCGCGTGCGCCGCCGCCAATTCTCCTCCCCGGCCTGCATCACAATGCTCCAATAGCGGATTCAACATGAGTTCATTTCGATCCACAGGGAGCCAGTTTTGCCCGGCATCAGTCTGTTTTTTCGGATCAACTTTCCTGCTCAGCATTTTTTCTGGTACCAGATAGTCGTCCACACAACGCACGATATCGCCGTAGGTTATGGGGTTGGGCTTGCAGCCATCACCCTTGCAGGGCGTCAACTGGCTTATTGCCTGTTTCCAATTTGCCGCGCAAAATTTTTCTCCCTTGTCTTCCTCGCAAATATTTTGCACAACCAGCATGGCCAAATCCCCCATTTTTTTGTGCTCATAGCCTTCGAAAGCAATTGCGGTGTGCGTAAATTGGATAATGATAAACGTCAAGATTGTCAGATGAAGAGTTGTGCGCACTTATTTTCTCCTTGTCGTAATTGGGCATATGTGCGTGGCGAGTTCACCTGAGCGGGCGTGGATAGCCGCGACGTAAAGCGGGTTATAGACGTTGCAGGTGACAAGTGATCCCCCATTCTTACTGTGTCACAAAACGCTGAAGGGCGCATTGCGGCGTTAAAATCGGGCTCAAAATGCTCATTTACTGTATGTAAACTCCGCTTTTT
>SCPW01000401.1 GCA_004298605.1 Gallionella sp. | reverse complement strand
GGCCGACGATGCGCCCGAAGGCGGGGAGATAACGGCCGAGGATGCCGTATTGGTTCATGCGCCGCAACGCGTGGACGACGCCGCGCGGCTGGCGCAGGATTTCCATGAAGCGCGCCCGGTTCAACGGGTTGCGGCGGAACCCGGCGTCGATCCGGCGCTGGGCGCGCCACAACGCGCCCAGCGTTTTCGCGCTGAGGTCGGTCAGCCCGGCATGTTGCGACATCAGCAAAAACAATTCGAAAATCGCTTCCGGGGTGTGATCGAACAAATTTTCGTCGCGGATTTCCAGCAGCGTGCCGATGGCGATGAACCGTTCGTTCAGCGCGCGCTGCGGCGGGCTTTCGCGGAATAAATAGCCGTGCAGGTTTTGCAGCAGGATGGTGTTGAATTGGCGCACCGCCAGTTTGGTGCGGTAGTAGCGTTGCATCAAATGCTCGCTGGCGCGGCGTTCGGTCGAGGCGGCGATGCCCATTTGCTTGGCGAGCGGCGATTGGAAATCGAACACCAGGCGGTCTTCGCGCCGCCCGGCAAGATAGTGCAAACGGATGCGCAGCGTTTGCAGCAACGTGTCGTGCCGCGCGATCTGGCGCGCTTCGGCGGGGCTGATCAACCCCGCCCGCGCAAGTTCCGCCCAGCGTGTCCCCAGCCCCGCCGCGCGGCTTATCCAAGTGACAGTTTGCAGGTCGCGCAGCCCGCCCGGACTTTCCTTGAGGTTGGGTTCGAGGTTGAAATCGGTATCCACGAAACGCAAATGGCGTTGCTGTTGCTCGTGCTGTTTGGCGAGGAAAAACTGGCGCGGATCGAGATGTTGCCGCATGGCGCCGTGCAGTTCCGCGAACAATTTTTCATCGCCGTCGAGCGGGCGCGCTTCGAGCAGGTTGGTCTGCACGGTGATGTCGGCGGATTCGCCCAGGCATTGCGCTACGGTGCGGATGCTGTGGCTGGCTTCCAGGCCGATGTCCCAAAGCATGCCGATCAACTGGCGCAGTTTTTGCTGCAAGCCTTCGTCCGGCTCGGCATCCAGCAGGATCAGCAGGTCGATGTCCGATTTGGGGTACAACTCGCCGCGACCGTAGCCGCCCACCGCCACCAGCGCGATGTGGCGGGGCATGGCGAGCTGCCGCCAGACGCGGCGCAGATACCGGTCTATCAACCGGCTGTGCGCCTCCAGCAGGCGCGCCGCTTTGCCGTGTTGCAGAAAGCTTTGCCCGAGAGCCGACCGGTCGTCGCGCAGCGATGCGCGCAATTCGTCTATGCTGTCAGAGAGGGGGCGGGGGAGGGCAGCCATCGGAAACGGTCAGCACTTCAAAGCCGGCGCCGGTGACGAGTATGGTGTGCTCGTATTGCGCGGACAGGCTATGGTCTTTGGTGACGACGGTCCAGCCGTCGCCGAGCTGTTTGATGGCCGCCTTGCCGGCATTAATCATCGGCTCGATGGTGAAGGTCATCCCGGCTTCGAGTTTCAAGCCGGTTTTCGGGCGCCCGTAATGCAGCACTTGCGGCTCCTCGTGGAAACGCTGGCCGATGCCATGCCCGCAGAATTCCCGC
>SCPW01000400.1 GCA_004298605.1 Gallionella sp. | reverse complement strand
CGCCGGGGCATGTCCAAATCCTTGTCAATGCTTGGTAAGCACATAGTTCTGTCCTGTTTTGAAACCCTCTGGCCGGCAAAATAGCTGGATCAGGAACCTGGGAACGCCCGGTCTCATATGATCGGAGCCGGACGCCCTTGGCGGTTTCGTTCAATTACTCGAACTGCTCGGGATGCGGTGTTTTGCCCGTGGACGGCGGCGGAATCGGCAGCTTGAAAAAAACCGGATTTGGAAAGTCGCGGATCGAGAAAAAGGTTTTTGCCCGGCTCCACCATCGCCTTGTTTTTGACGGATGCTGCGGGAACAGGTTGGATGGGTTCGCTTGCCGCACAGGCCGCCTGGGCCGAAATAGCCATCAGCGCCGCTACCAAAATACCCATTTTCATGACCGCCCCTTTCACAGATAAAAAACACTGGCAGGATGCCAAAATTGCCGGTGAGCCAAGGCGCATATATGCCCCGGCAACGGGCATTTCAAGCCTTTGGGCTCAGCAGTTTTTTCAGCGGCCTGCTAATGTTTTTCAGTCTAAAGAAGTTCCGGCGGGCAAACCCTGACGCCCGTCAACCTTGTTGTTTGATTTGCGGCAAAAAGCGTATTGGGAAAATCGCCTGTTTGAACGTGATTTTTTGGAACATGCATTGCGGCCTTACCGGGGCTCGGCTTCCTTCGTTTTACCCTTGCCCATCCACACGGCCACCACGATCCCCGCTTCGTAGAGCAGCCACAGCGGAATCGCCAGCATAAATTGCGACACCACGTCCGGCGGGGTAAAAATCGCGCCGATGATAAATGCGCCGACTATCACGTAAGAACGGATTTCGCGCAGTTTTTCGACCGAAACTACTCCCATCCGCACCAGCACCACCACCGCCACCGGCACCTGGAAAGTTACCCCGAACGCCAGAAACATGCCGAGCACAAAGCCAAGATATTTATCGATGTCGGTCATCACCGCCACCCCCTGTGGCGCGGCGGCAGTGATGAAGCCGAACACCACCGGAAACACCGCGAAGTAGGCAAACGCCATGCCGGAGAAAAACAGCAGCGTGCTGGCGATGACAAGCGGCGCTACCAGGCGCTTCTCGTGCGCATATAAACCCGGCGCGATAAACCGCCATATCTGGTAAAGGATGTAAGGCAGGGTGATCAGAAAAGCGGCCATCATCGCGACCTTGAGCGGCACGAAGAACGGCGTGGTGACATCGGTGGCGATCATTTGCCCCCCCTGGGGCAGCTTTGCCAGCAACGGTTGCGCCAGCAGCGCGTAGAGATCGGATGCCCACGGAAACAGGCAGGCAAACACCAGCAGCAAGGCCACGACAGCGTTCAGCAAGCGCTTGCGTAATTCGATCAGGTGCGCGATCAAGCTTTCACTGGGAGCCATCAACTTGCTTGCCCGGTGCGTGAGGTTGCACGACAGACTTGTCCTGCTCATCGGGTGCATCGGGCAGTTTGCCGTGCTGCGCCTGCAATATCTTTTGCTCGATTGTCATCTCCGTATCTTTTACGGATTGACGGACGGCATCGACATCTTTGCGGATACTGCTTTGCAACTGGCGCGCCTCTTCGATTGCCATATTGTTCGCGATATCGTTCTTGACGTTATGCACATACCGCTGCATCCTCCCCCACAGATGCCCCGCCGTGCGCGCCACTTTCGGCAACCGCTCCGGCCCGATGACGATAAGCGCCACCAGCAGGACGACCACCAGTTCGGAAAATGCAAAGTCAAACATGCGTATTTGACTTGTCTTTCGCCTGTGTTTTCGACGTTACTTCGCCTTCGATGACCTTCCCGTCCCGCTGGTCCTGCCCGCCCCCATCCTTGGGCTCATCCTCGCGCACGCCTTCCTTGAAGTTTTTCACCGCCCCGCCCAGGTCGCTGCCGATATTGCGCAGCTTCTTGGTGCCGAATATCAATACGACAACCAGCAACACAATCAGCCAATGCCATATGCTTAATGAACCCATGTCGATCCCTTTCCGGAAAGATTTACTGTTAACCGCGCCGCACCATGGGCGGGATATTGCCGCCGCCGATGATGTGAATGTGCAAATGAAACACTTCCTGCCCGCCGCCTTTGCCGGTGTTGATTACGGTGCGGAACCCGTTTTCCAGCCCCTGCTCTCGCGCCAGCTTGGGAGCCAGTACCAGCATCCTGCCCAGCAGTGAAACATGGTCATCTTCGGCCTCCGCCAGCGAAGCCAGATGCAGCTTGGGAACCAGCATAAAGTGTACCGGCGCGGCGGGGTTGATATCGTGGAACGCCACCACCTCGCCGTCTTCGTACACCTTGCGGCAAGGAATTTCACCGCGTGCAATTTTGCAAAACAGGCAGTCACTCATATTCAGTCCTTTTTCCTGCTTTCCTTTTCGGCTATCCCCGACAAGCCCTCGCGGCGCGCCAGCTCGTCCAGCACATCCTCAGCCCTCAAACCATGCTGCGCCAGCAGCACCATACAATGGAACCACAAATCGGCGGTTTCATACACCAGATGGGTTTTGTCGCCCCCTTTGCTCGCGAGAATAACTTCCGTCGCTTCCTCGCCGATTTTTTTCAGGATCGCATCTTCGCCCTTACCAAACAGCCTGGCGACATAAGAGCTTTCCGGCGACGCCTGTTTGCGCGCTTCCAGTGTTTCCGTCAGTTTTTGCAGAATATCCAAACTCATTTTTTTCCGGGTTTATTTTTTATGGCAACCGTAGCCCACCATGTCGGGCATAGCCCGACCTACTATCCATTTTATTTTTTATAAATATCGTCTGGAGATTTCAGCACGGCGTCAGCTTCAATCCACTGCCCCTTGTCCAGGCGGCTGTAAAAACAGCTTTCGCGGCCAGTATGGCAAGCGATGCCGCCCTGCTGTTCAATTTGCAGCAGAACCACATCGCCGTCGCAATCCAGCCTGATCTCTTTTACTTTCTGGAAGTGCCCGGACTCTTCGCCTTTATGCCACAATTTTTTACGCGAGCGCGACCAATATACCGCTTCATTCTTTTGCCAGGTCAGCTTCAATGCTTCGCGGTTCATCCACGCCACCATCAGCACACGCCCGGTAGCGGCATCCTGCGCGATGGCCGTCACCAAACCGTCGGCAGACCAATTCACTTTATTTAGCCACGCCTCTCTCATTTCACAGCCTGACCTCGATACCTTGCTGCGCCATAAATTGCTTGGCCTGCTGCACAGTATATTCGCCGAAATGAAAAATGCTTGCCGCCAGCACCGCATCCGCCCCGCCCAGTTTCACGCCATCGGCCAGATGTTGCAGATTGCCCACGCCGCCGCTGGCGATCACGGGGATTTCCAGCACGTCTGTCACCTGACGCGTCAGCGCCAGATCGAAACCGTTCTTTTGCCCGTCCCTGTCCATGCTGGTCAGCAATATTTCTCCCGCGCCCAGACCCTGCATTTTCTTCGCCCATTCCACCGCGTCCAGCCCGGTCGCCTTGCGCCCGCCGTGGGTGAACACTTCCCAGCGATCCGGCGCAACCTGTTTGGCGTCAATCGCCACCACGATGCATTGCGAGCCGAAACGTCCTGCGGCATCGGCGACCAGTTGCGGGTTCAGCACGGCGGAGGTATTGATGCTGACCTTGTCGGCTCCGGCATTCAGCAAATTGCGCACATCGCCCACCTCGCGCACCCCGCCGCCGACCGTCAACGGGATGAACACCTGCGAGGCGACCTGCTCGATGATGCGGAAAATGATGCCCCTGTCGTCCGAACTGGCGGTGATGTCCAGAAAAGTCAGTTCATCCGCGCCCTGTTCGTCATAGCGGCGCGCGATCTCCACCGGGTCGCCGGCATCGCGCAACTCGACAAAACTCACGCCTTTAACGACGCGCCCCGCCGTCACATCGAGGCAGGGAATAATGCGTTTTGCCAGCATGGGTTAGCGGGCTGCTCCGGTCAGTTCATCCGCCAGGGCCTGCGCCGCGCGGAAATCCAGCGTGCCTTCGTAAATCGCGCGACCGGTAATCGCGCCGGTGATGCCCTCGGACTGCACCGCGCACAACGCGCGCACATCGTCCAGGTTGGTGATGCCGCCGCTGGCGATCACCGGCACGTGCAGCGGGCCGGCCAGTTCAACGGTGGCAGGTATATTCACGCCGGACAACATGCCGTCGCGACCGATGTCGGTGTAAATGACGGCTTCCACGCCATAGCCCTCGAAACGCTGCGCCAGATCCGCCACGTCGTGCCCGGTCAGCTTCGACCAGCCGTCCACCGCCACTTTTCCGCCCTTGGCATCCAGGCCCACCATGATGTGCCCGGGAAAAGCATCGCAGGCTTCATGCAGGAAACCCGGCACTTTCACCGCCGCCGTGCCGATAATGATGTAAGTGACGCCGATGTCGAGATAGCGCTCGATGGTTTCCAGGTCGCGGATACCGCCGCCCAGTTGCACCGGCACATCGCTGTCGCCCATCGCTTCGATGATGTTGCGCACGGCGGCCTCGTTCTTCGGCTTGCCGGCAAACGCGCCGTTCAAGTCCACCAGATGCAGGCGGCGCGCACCCTGCGCCAGCCAGTGTTGCGCGGTGACCGCCGGATCTTCGGAAAATACTGTGGCGTCTTCCATCACGCCTTGCTTGAGGCGCACACAATGGCCGTCTTTTAAATCAATCGCAGGAATAATTAACATGGCAGTACGTTAAGAAATTAAGGGTTCCATTGCACGAAGTTTTGCAGCAGCTTCAGCCCCGCCGCATGGCTTTTTTCCGGATGAAATTGCACCGCAAACAAATTGTCTTGCGCCACCGCGCAAACGAAGGGCTGCGGATAATCGCTGGTAGCCTGCACCAATGAGGCATCCTGCGGCTGCACATAATAGCTGTGTACGAAGTAAAAGCGCGTATCTTGGCCGATGCCCCGCCAGAGAGGGTGCGCAGTGCTCCCCCTCCCCAACCCTCCCCCGCCAGCGGGGAGAGCGAAGCGAGGGGGGCGAAGCCGAGCAACCGTCTCAGCCCCCGTTGGGGGCCGAGGATCAACCCCTTGATGCACCTGGTTCCAGCCCATGTGCGGCACTTTGAGTTTGTTGCCTCGCGCGTCGTGCATACCGCTCGCGAAGCGCAACACCTCGCCACGCAGGACGCCCAGACCCGCCACATCCCCTTCGGCGCTATGCTCGAACAGCATTTGCAGGCCGATACATATCCCGAGGAAAGGCTTGCTGCGCGCCGCCTCC
>SCPW01000399.1 GCA_004298605.1 Gallionella sp. | reverse complement strand
ACAGCGTGGTGGCCTTGACCGCACGCGGCCTCAACGGCATGCGCTGGGTGGACTCCAACTACGACGGCCTGCTTACAGCTTACGATCCGGTGTGGAACGAGCTAAAGGTGTGGCAGGACGCCGATGGCGACGGCGTGAACGATGCGGGCGAAGTGAAGACACTCTCGACCTTGGGCATCACTGCCCTCAACTACAGCATGGGCACTTTCGTCCAGAACGGCCAGGTCAAGCAACTCGCCAGCCCCGACTTGACCGCCGATACCCAAGGTGTGAGTACACATGTGATTCCAGAAGGAATCGTCATCCAGATGAGCGATGGGCAAATCAGTCTCATTACCACCAGCATTGAAGACCGCAGCACTATTACAGCCAACCGTGATGGCGTCACCGGCTACGAGGATACCGAGCTCGTTATTTCCGGCGCCGATTTGCTGGCAAACGACACGCTGGAAGGTTTCGCCGGGCAAAGCATCAGTTTGACCGGCGTCTCCAATTTCACCCACGGCACGGGTTTTCTGGATGGGAACGGCTTTGTGCATTACACGCCGGGGGCAAATTATTTTGGGGCGGCCAGCTTCGATTATCAGATCAGTGTGCCAACGGGGCAGACCGCCACGGCGACAGTGGATATTGATTTATTGAATCAGAATGATGCGCCGACAGCAACGGTGGATCAGCATTTGCAGGCGGCTTATGGCTGGGATGAAGGATACTATAGTTCTGACGATGGGCACTATGTCTATGGGGCTGCTCATTTAAACCCATACACGGGTTGGAACTACTGGGACGAGGATGGGGTATTGAATTATTCATATGGCGACCATTCAACGCTCATATATGCAGATCCCGATGGCAGGAACAAAGCCACAATTACGGTTTCCGATACCGATAATGTGGGCGGGCCGTTTACCTATACGGTGCTTACCCAACCACAAATGGGTTCGGCTAGCGTCGATGCGAACGGTAATGTTTCCTATCTCAACTGGTATGGGCCAAATACCGTTGGAATTGTGCCTGAAGAAGTTATTTATGGAGACCCATATGGTTTTTATGAACCGCCATGGGGCGCTATTGATTATTATTATTACACCCAATCTGATCCCTTTACCGTGCAAGTGACCGACCCCCTTGGCGCCAGCTCCACAGTGACGGTCAACACAGTACACACCGGCGTTTATTACCCAACTTTGGGCAGCCCTGGCGGCGGTGGCGGCGGCAAAAAGCCGATTTCCATCGATCTCGGCAACGATGGTTTCGGCTTCACCAACGTGAATGATTCCAACATTTTCTTTGATGTGAATGACGATGGTTTCAAACACCGCACTGCCTGGGCGTCTGCCGGTGACGGTCTGCTGGCGTTTGACGCAAATGGCGACGGGCTGATCAGCCATGCGAATGAAATCTATTTTGCCGGTTACGTGGAGGGCGCACAGACTGACCTTGAGGGTTTGAAAGCATTCGATTCAAACAACGATGACCTGTTATCCGCAGCCGATGATAAATGGGCCCAATTCGGGGTGTGGCAGGATGCCAACCAGAACGCTGTCAACGACACGGGCGAATTCCGCACCCTCACCGATCTTGGCATTGCTTCTCTTGCATTGGTCAGCGACGGTCAATTCTTGGTTATCGACGGACAGACAGTGCATGGCATTACCCAACTGACCAAGGTGGATGGCAGCACGCTCAATGCGGCTGATGTGACGCTGCAATATTCGGATGATGTACAAATTACCAATGCGGACGGCACTACCCGTGTGGTGTCGAAGTCGCCGTTTGCGCCGTCTGGCGATACGGTCACCGGCACGGTAGACAACGACCTGCTGCTGGGCAATAACGGCAACACCGTCATCAACGGGCAGGATGGCGACGATGTGGTGATGGCAGACATTGGCAATGATGTGATCGACGGCGGCGCAGGCAACGACACGATCTATGCCGGTGTTGGGGACGACAATGTAATCGGCGGCGCGGGTGCTGACGTGGTGTTTGCCGGCCTTGGTGATGATGTTGTGCAGGGCGGCGACGGCAATGACGCATTGCTTGGGGAAGGCGGCAACGATGTGATGTTTGGTGGCGGCGGCAACGACATGGTCTCCGGCGACGATGGCAATAACGTGCTTTCCGGCGATGATGGCGACGACCAGGTTTATGGCGGCACGGGCAATGATGCGCTGTTCGGTGGAAAGGGTAATGATGAATTGGCAGGCATGGAAGGCAGTGACCGATTGGAAGGCTGGGCAGGGAACGACTGGCTGGATGGTGGGGCAGATACCGACATCATGGTCGGCGGCTTAGGTGATGATATCTATGTGGCGGACAACGCCAACGACGTTGTCATCGAGAACGCTGGCGAAGGAACGGATACCGTGCAAAGCAGCATCACCTATATCTTGGGTGAGAACGTCGAAAACCTCAACCTGATCGGGGCGGCGGCCATCAGCGGTACCGGCAACGCGGGCAATAACGAATTGTACGGCAACGAGAGCGACAATGTTCTGGCCGGACTTGCGGGCGACGACTACCTGGATGGCGGCGCGGGCGCGGATAGCATGGCGGGTGGCGCGGGCGACGACGGCTATGTGGTGGACAACATCGGCGACACCGTCATCGAAAACGCCGGTGAAGGCGACTGGGACACGGTCGATGCTTCGGTGGCCCATGCCCTTTCCGACAACGTCGAAGTGTTGCAGCTCGCCTCCGGTGCGGGCGCCATCAGCGGCACCGGCAACGCGGGCAATAACGGCTTGTACGGCAACGAGAGCGACAACATCCTGTCCGGTTTTGCGGGCGATGACTACCTGGATGGCGGCGCGGGAGCCGATGCTTTGATTGGCGGCGCGGGCGATGACGGCTACGTGGTAGATAACGCGGGCGATGTGCTGGCCGAAAACCCGAACGAGGGCTATGACTCGGTGCAAAGCTCTGTGAGCTACACACTGGGCACGAACGTCGAGAACCTTACCCTGACCGGTACGGCGGCGATCAACGGCACGGGCAACGGCCTGGCTAACGAGATATGCGGCAATTCCGGCGACAACGTGCTGGATGGCGGGGCGGGGGATGACGGGCTGTATGACCGGGATGGCGGCAACGACACCTATGTGTTTGGGCGCGGATCGGGGCAGGACTATGTGGATGACTGCGACGCCGTGTCCGGAAATGTGGACACTGTCCGGATGGGGGACGGGATATTGGCCCAGGATGTCACGGTGTCGGGCGATGCCTGCAACATGTACCTTTCCATCAACGGCACGGCGGACACGCTGACGCTGGGTAACTGGTTCACCAACGGTGCCTGCAAAATCGAGCAAGTGAAATTTGCCGACGGCACGGTATGGGATGCGCCGGCGATGATGGCGAGGATCAACGACGCCCCGACCGGCAGCGTCACCGTGAGCGGCGTCGCCGCACAAAACCAGACACTCACCGCAGCCAACACCCTGGCCGATGCGGACGGCCTGGGCGCCGTCATTTACCAGTGGCAGGCCGACGGCGCCAACATCGGCGGCGCGACCGGCAGCAGCTACATTTTGACCGAAGCGCAGGTCGGCCAAACCATCACCGTTGCCGCCAGCTACACCGACGGCTATGGCACGGCGGAATCGGTGACCAGCGGCGCAACTGCCGGGGTGGCCAACGTCAACGATGCGCCGGCAGGCAGCGTCACCATTGACGGCACCGCCACCCAAGGCCAGATACTCACCGCGTCTAACACCCTGGCGGATGCGGACGGCCTGGGCGCCATCGGCTACCAGTGGCAGGCGGACGGCGCCGACATCGGCGGCGCGACCGGCAGCACTTACCTCCTGACTGCAACCGAAGCTGGAAAAACCATCACCGTCTCCGCCAGCTACACCGACGGCCACGACACAGCGGAAAGCGTATCGAGCGCCGCCACGTCGGCGGTGACGCCGACCAGTAACACGCTGGTCGGTACGGAAGGCAACGATAATTTGACCGGCACCGCCGGCAACGACACGATCAATGGGCTGGGCGGCAGCGATACGCTGAACGGCGGAGCGGGCAGCGACACCCTGGATGGCGGATCGGGCAATGATACGTTGTACGGCGGCGAGGGCAACGACGTTTACCTGTTCGGGACAGGCTCGGGGCAGGACGATGTGGGCGACTACGATGCGGCACCGGGCAATGTGGACACGGTGCGGATGGGCGCGGGCATACTCGCGTCCGACGTCACGGTGACGGGCAACCCCGATAGCGTAACCCTGAGCCTCAACGGGGGAGCGGACCAATTGACGCTGTGGAACTACTTCAACGGCGCCAAGATCGAGCAGGTGGAATTTGCGGACGGCACGGTGTGGGACGAGACAACACTGCTGGCGCAGATTGGAGTCGGGCAGACAGTAACGGGGACGGCGGGGGCGGATATCCTGGGCGGCACCGCCGGGAGCGACGTGATCAGCGGCCTGGGTGGAGATGACACGCTGACCGGGCTGGCGGGCAACGACACGCTGGACGGGGGCGCCGGCAACGACGCCCTGTACGGCGACGAGGGCGACGACGTTTACCTGTTCGGGACGGGTTCGGGGCAGGATGATGTGGGCGACTACGATGCGGCACCGGGCAATGTGGACACGGTGCGGATGGGCGCGGGCGTGCTCGCGTCCGACGTCAAGGTGGCGCGCACCCTCGATAACGTCATCCTGAGCCTCAACGGGGGAGCGGACCGGTTGACACTGTGGAACTACTTCAAAGGCGCCAAGATCGAGCAGGTTGAATTTGCGGATGGCACGGTGTGGGACGAGACAGCGCTGCTGGCACAGATTGTCGTAACGGAAGGTGCCGATTTCCTGGTGGGAACTGCGGGGAACGACGCGATCAGCGGGCTGGGGGGAAACGACACTCTTTATGGCCTGGATGGCAATGACACCCTTGATGGCGGCGCCGGCGCGGATACGATGATCGGTGGGTTGGGCGACGACACCTACGTGGTGGGCAGCACCACCGACATCGTGACCGAGAAAGCCAACGCGGGAACAGACACGATCCAGTCCAGCGCCACCTATACCCTGAAAGCCAATGTCGAAACCTTGCTTCTCACCGGCAGCGTTGCGACCAACGGCACCGACAACGCCCTCAACAACCTCTTGACCGGCAATCTTGCCAACAACACGCTGACCGCCGGAGCCGGAAACGACATTCTTCAAGGGGGCGCGGGTAACGACATCCTGAAAGATACCGCCGGAACCAATTTGCTGGATGGCGGGCAGGGAACGGATACCCTGACGGGCAACGCGGGAAACGAGCTATTTGTGGGCGGCGCGGGCAACGACACCCTCACCACCGGCAACGGTTTTGACATTATCGCCTTCAACCGGGGCGACGGTCAGGACACCCTCAACGGCGGAACAGGAACAGACAACACCCTGAGCCTGGGCGGCGGCATCGGGTATGCCGACCTGGCGTTGTCCAAAACGGGCAACGATTTGATCCTGGAAACGGGCAGCAGCGAGCAGATCACGCTCAAAAACTGGTACGACACCTCGGCCAACTACAAGAGCGTGCTCGACCTGCAAGTGATGGCCGATGCGATGGCCGCTTTCGACGCCGCTTCGCCCGACCCGCTGTTGAGCAAAGCTGTCCAGCAGTTCGACTTCACCGCCATCGCCAACAGCTTCGACGCGGCGCGGGGCGCCAATGCCACCTTCATGCACTGGAACGCCCTGAACGCCTTGCTCCCCGCACACCTCTCGTCCGGCGACAGCGCAGCCTTCGGCGGCGACCTGGCGCATCAATACGGCAAGAACGGTGCTCTGGCCGGCATGAGCCTGGGGGCGGCACAGGGCGCGCTCAACGACCCGCTGTTCGGGGTGGGCGCGCAAACACTGCACCCGTTGCAAGGTTTACAGGGGGGAGCCGTGACGCTGTAATTTGATGCGGCGTTCTATTCCGGCCCGCATTAAAAACAGGGGTTTGTAGGGTGGGCGCAGCCCACGCGGGCGCTTTGGTGGGCTGCGCCCATCCTACAAATTATTGGGGGGTTGGTGTGATGGGGCCGCGCAACCGGTTTGCACCTGAACATGGTTACGGTTGCGCAACCGCATTTTCCGTGTTCATCGCAAACTGTATGCTGTGCAATTGCGCGTACACCCCTTCTTTTGCCAGCAATTCGCGGTGTGTGCCGATCTCGGCGATTTCGCCTTTTTGCAATACGACAATCCGGTCCGCTTTTTCGATGGTGGACAGGCGGTGCGCGATGACCAGCGTGGTGCGGCCTTGCATCAAGGTTTCCAGCGCGGCCTGCACATGGCGTTCGGATTCGCTGTCCAGCGCGGAGGTGGCCTCATCTAGGATCAATATCGGCGCATTCTTGAGGATGGCGCGGGCGATGGCGATGCGCTGGCGCTGGCCGCCGGAGAGTTTTACGCCGCGCTCGCCGACCAGCGTATTCAAGCCTTCCGGCCACTCGTTGATGAATTCCATCGCGTGCGCGGCTTGTGCGGCGGCGATGATTTCCGCCTCGCCGACTTCGCGCATCTGCCCGTAGGCGATGTTCGCCGCGACGCTGTCGTTGAACAGCACCACTTCCTGGCTCACCAGCGCGATGTTGGCGCGCAGGCTGTCCAGCGTCAGTTCGGCAAGGTTGTGTCCATCGAGCAGAATCGCCCCGCCGGTCGGGGTATAGAAACGCGGTACCAGATTGGCCAGCGTAGTCTTGCCGCTGCCGGAAGCGCCGACCAGCGCGACGTTTTCTCCGGCGCGGATATGCAGCGTGATGTCTTGTAACGCAAGCCGTCCATCATGACCATAAGCAAACCGCACATGGTCGAATTGCAACTCGCCGCACGCGCGACCGATGGTCACTTGGCCGGTATCCGTTTCGCCTTCCGTGTCGAGCAGCGCAAACACGCTCTCCGCCGCCGCCAGGCCGCGCTGTAAATGCTCGCTCACGCCGGTCAGGCGTTTGAGCGGCGCGGTGAGCATCAGCATCGCCATGATGAACGAGACAAAGCCGCCCACCGTGACTTCGTCCGCGCTGGATTGCAGCGTCGCCAGATACACCACCGCCGCCAGCGCCACCGCCGCAACCATCTGCACGATCGGCACATTGGCCGCGCTCGCCGCCGCCTGCTTCATCGCGTGGCGGCGCACCCAATTCACCTGCTCGTTGAAGCGTTTGCTCTCGTATTGTTGCCCGCCGAACAGCTTCACCACCTTGTGCGCGCTCACACTTTCTTCGATGACCTGTGTGATGTCGCCCATCGCCTGCTGCGCGTTGCGGCTGCTGGCGCGCATCCGCCTGCTGAGGGTTTTGATGATGAACGCGATGACCGGCGCCATCAGCAAGGTGAGCAGCGTCAGCTTCCAGTTGAGGTAAAACAGCCAGCCGAGCAGGCCGACCATGACAATGGTGTCGCGCACGCAAACGGTCACCACGGTCGTCGCCGCATTCGTCACTTGCGTCACATCGAAAGTCAGCTTGGAAATCAGCGAGCCGGTGGCGTGGTCGTCGTAATAGCGCGTCGGCAAGCTGAGCAATTTGCGGAACATCTCATCGCGCAAATCCATCACCAGCTTGTTGCCCACCCAATTGATCGCATACGTGCCGACAAACGTCGCCAGGCCGCGCACCAGAAAAATCAGGATGATGACGGCAGGGACGATGTGCATCATCGCCTGATCCTTGTGTACGAACGTGCCGTCCAGCATCGGCTTCATCAGCGCGGGAACCAGCGGCTCGGTGGCGGCGACCACGATCATGCCCAGCAGGGAAGCGGCAAAGGTGCGCCAATAGGGTTTGACGTAGGTGAGCAGGCGGAAATAAAGCTGGCGGCTGGTGAGATTCATGGCGCGCACTTTAGCAGAAAGGTGCTATCGCCGCCGCGCCTGCCGCTTTCCGCACCGGTCAGACCAGCACCATGGAAAAATAAATGGTGTTTATCTGTGCAGCAACATTTCAAGG
>SCPW01000398.1 GCA_004298605.1 Gallionella sp. | reverse complement strand
AACCGGACGAGCTGTTCGGGGTGTGGGAGTATCTGCAAGGAGGTCAATGCAACAAAATGGATGCGGAATTCTTCGGGGATAACACCTTAGTGCAGGGAACCGCCCATAGTATAATCACGCCCCCGAATTTTACTTCACGCCTATCGCCATGATTCGAGTCTCTGTCGGTATCTCTGCCCTGTCTGCTTTTCGTCTGGAAAAACTGCGCGCCGCAGTGAATGCCGTTGCGCCCAATGTGTCCATCGTGGACACGCGCCACTGGTATTTCAGTTCGCTGCGCGGTGAGTCATTATCCAAAGCGCAGGCCAAACTGCTGGATAAAGTGCTCGGCCTGGATAAGCGGGCGGGAGAACCCGGCAATGCGGATGAGTTGCACCGGATGTTGGTCGTGCCGCGTCTCGGCACTATTTCGCCCTGGTCGACCAAGGCGACCGACATCGCGCAGCATTGCGGCTTGTCCGGCGTGCAGCGCATCGAGCGCGGCGTGGTGTATTACCTGAATACCCGGAACGGTAAGCCGTTGGGCAAGGCCGCGCTGGCATCGGTATTGCCGTTGCTGCATGACCGTATGACCGAATCCGTCTTGGGCAAAATTGATGGCGCGGAAAAAATCTTCCAGCATGGCGCGCCGCAACCCTTGTCCAGCGTAGATATTTTGCAGGGCGGCAGCCAAGCCCTTGAATCCGCCAACCGCGAGATGGGGCTGGCGCTTTCGGCGGACGAGATCGAATATCTGGTCGAAAATTTCAGGAAGCTGAAACGCAACCCGACCGATGTCGAGCTGATGATGTTCGCGCAGGCCAATTCCGAGCATTGCCGCCACAAAATTTTCAACGCCGACTGGGTGATCGACGGCGAGGCGCAGGACATTTCGCTGTTCGGCATGATCCGCAACACCCACAAGGTCAGCCCGCAAGGCACGGTGGTGGCGTATTCCGACAATTCTTCCATCATCGAGGGCGCGCGCATCGAGCGTTTTTACCCGCGCGCCGATGGCGGCTATGCGTTCAGCGAAGAGCTGACGCATACCCTGATGAAAGTCGAGACGCATAACCACCCTACCGCGATTGCGCCGTTTGCCGGCGCGGCGACCGGTTCGGGCGGCGAGATCCGCGACGAGGGGGCGACCGGTACTGGCTCCAAACCCAAGGCAGGGTTGACGGGTTTTTCGGTGTCTAATTTGAATATTCCGGGGTTTGTGCAGCCTTGGGAGCGGTGCGATCCCCATCGCAGGACGAATGGCGAACTCCCTCCCCTTCAAGGGGAGGGCTGGGGTGGGGATGGGGGAGGGTGCGCCGAGAAAACCCATCCCCATCCTAACCTTCCCCTTGAAGGGGAAGGGATGTTGGCCGCGTCAAATGCAGGGGAAGGGTTTGCGTGTTACGGCAAGCCAAGCCGCATCGTCTCCCCCCTGCAAATCATGCTGGAAGGCCCGATCGGCGGCGCGGCGTTCAACAACGAATTCGGTCGCCCGAATCTGGCCGGCTATTTCCGTACCTTCGAAGAAAACGTCAGCGGCGAGATGCGCGGCTACCACAAGCCCATCATGCTGGCGGGCGGGGTCGGCAATATCGCGGCGATACACACGCACAAACACGAATTGCCGGTCGGCGCGCTGGTGGTGCATCTGGGCGGCCCCGGCATGTTGATCGGCCTGGGCGGCGGCGCGGCATCCAGCATGGACACCGGCAGCAATGCCGAAAACCTGGATTTCGATTCGGTGCAGCGCGGCAACCCCGAGATGCAGCGCCGCGCGCAGGAAGTGATCGACCGTTGCTGGCAACTGGGCGAAAACAATCCCATCCTGTCGATCCACGATGTCGGCGCGGGCGGTATGTCGAATGCGCTGCCGGAGCTGGTGCATGGCGGCGGGCGCGGCGCGCGTTTCGAGTTGCGCAAAATACCGCTGGATGAAACCGGCATGTCGCCCAAGCAAATCTGGTGCAACGAATCGCAGGAGCGTTACGTGCTGGCGATTGCGCCGGAGCGGCTGGACGAATTCCGCGCCTTTTGCGAGCGCGAACGCTGCCCGTTCGCGGTGGTCGGTGTGGCGACGGCAGACGACCAGCTCACCGTGCATGACGCCGAATTTGGCAATGATCCGGTGGACATGCCGCTGTCGGTGTTGCTCGGCAAACCGCCCAAAATGACGCGCAATGTGTCGCGCGAAACGCCGCGCCTGACCTCTTTCGATAGCAGCCAGATCAATTTGCGCGAGGCGATCGAACGGGTATTGCGTTTGCCCTCCGTAGCGAGCAAAACTTTCCTGATCAGCATCGGCGACCGCACCGTGGGCGGCATGACCGCGCGCGACCAGATGGTCGGCCCGTGGCAAGTGCCGGTGGCGGACGTGGCGGTGACACTGATGGGCTTCAACACCTATCGCGCCGAAGCGTTCGCGCTCGGCGAACGCACCCCGCTGGCGCTGGTGA
>SCPW01000397.1 GCA_004298605.1 Gallionella sp. | reverse complement strand
CGGCGATCATCGCGTCAGCATCGCGCTGCATACCGATGTGGTGGTGGACATCACCGTTTCGGTGCTCGGCGAACAGTAATTCACCGCCGAACCGAGGCACTTGTAGGGGCGCGATTCATCGCGCCCCTTTCACATTGGGGCGCGGTAGCTTTGCATAGCCATCTGACTAAGTTGGCAAACTACGCCAACCAAGTCATTGGTTAATCGCGTCCCTGCATTTTCCTGCAACGGGGTAAAATGACCATCGTTTAACGGTTGATAAATCAAATGCAAAACTTCTCCAGCTCGGACGCGCAACTCGACCAGATCAAACTGCCCCCCCATTCGGTGGAAGCCGAACAATCGGTATTGGGCGGTCTGTTGATCGAAGCCAGCGCGCTGGACAAGATCGCCGATTTGATGACGGACGACGATTTCTACCGCCAGGAACATCGCCTCATCTACCGCCAGATCGTGCGCCTGAGCGAGTTGGCCAAGCCGGTGGATGTGGTTACCGTGGCCGAGGCGCTGGAGATTGCCGGTGAATTGGGCAAGGTCGGCGGCGTGCCTTACCTGGGCAGCCTGGCGCAGAACGTGCCATCTGCCGCCAATATCCGCCGCTATGGCGAAATCGTGCGCGAGCGTTCCATCATGCGCAAACTGGTGGAAGTCGGCACCGATATCGCCAGCAGCGCCTATAACCCCGCCGGGCGCGATGCCGCGCAATTGCTCGATGAGGCGGAAAGCAAAGTGTTTGAAATCGCCGAGGCGGGCTCGCGCGGCAAGCAGGGGTTCGTGGCGATGCCGCCGCTGTTGACACAGGTGGTGGAGCGCATCGAGACGCTGTATGGCCGCGACAATCAAAGCGACGTGACGGGAACGGCCACCGGCTTCACCGACCTGGACCGGATGACCTCCGGCCTGCAGGGCGGCGACCTGATTATCGTGGCGGGACGCCCGAGCATGGGCAAGACCGCCTTCTCGATCAACATCGCCGAAAACGTCGCGATGGACAGCAAATTGCCGGTGGCGATTTTCAGCATGGAAATGGGCGCCACGCAGTTGGCCATGCGTATGCTCGGCTCGGTCGGCAAACTCAACCAGCACGATCTGCGCACCGGAAATTTACAGGATGACGATTGGGGGCGCCTGACCCACGCGTTGGGCAAACTCAACGATGCGCCGATTTTTATCGACGAAAGCGCCGCGCTGTCCGCGCTGGATCTGCGCGCCCGTTCGCGCCGCCTGCATCGCCAGAACAGCGGGCTCGGCCTGATCGTGGTCGATTATCTGCAATTGATGAGCTCGGCCAGCGGCAAAGCCAGTGAAAACCGGGCCACGGAAATCTCGGAAATTTCCCGCTCCTTAAAGGCCTTGGCAAAGGAGCTGCATGTGCCGGTGATCGCGCTGTCGCAGTTGAACCGCAGCCTGGAGCAGCGCCCCAACAAGCGTCCGGTGATGTCCGATTTGCGCGAATCCGGGGCGATAGAACAGGATGCCGACCTGATTCTGTTCATTTACCGCGACGAAGTCTATAACAGCGACTCCCCCGACAAAGGCAAGGCCGAAATCATCATCGGCAAACAGCGTAACGGCCCGATCGGCAAAGTGGAATTGGCGTTCCGCGGCGAGTACACACGCTTCGATAACCTGGCCTCCGGCGGCTATTGATCCGGGCCAGCACCGTGCAACGCATGAATCTTCGCAAACCAACCCCTCCAAACCTCCCCTTGTCAGGGGGGATTAACCCGGATATTTCATGGATTCGCGTGATGATCGCGCAGGATTTTGTTTGGTAGGCAAATTTTAGTTGCGGCATAACCTGAAGGTTAGCCTCCACTGAAACTTCGTTTTGTGAAGGAGCGGTGTAGTTATTCATACACCCGACGGAACAAAATTTTGCATAGCAAACAAAAGACTAGCGAGGGCGCACGCTAACTTATGAAATATCCGGGCTAGGCCAAATTATCTATACATTTTGGCGTATACACATTTGTATTTTTCTCTGATACCCTCGCGCGAATCCAATATGCCTCCAATAAAATCAACATGTTATTTATTGATAGGCACAATCCGACCGTATCCGTAAATCAAAAGCATCTACAGGGTACACCTCCGAGATATGGAAGAAATACCGCAGGCGGATTTACGGGGATACGACCAATGGTTTACAAAGACGCGACCAGTGAACACCGCCGTGCATGCAATTACCGCCCCTAGCAGCCTGTCGCACTTGCTGGCCGACAGGATAACAGGCGCACCTCTACGGGGTACGCCTGAAGAAGAAAGAGGAATCATGATAGAAAAATCCGCAATCAGAATTTTGGTGCTGGATGACGAGCCGTTCATGCTCAAGCTGCTCGGCCATATATTGTTAAACCTGGGCTTCGCCCCGGCCACCACCTGCGACAATGGGCGTGCCGCGCTGGAATGGATCGACAGCACCGGCAAGCATCCAGATATGATCCTGCTGGATCTGAACATGCCGGAAATGGACGGGGTCGAATTTGTGCGCCATCTGGTCGAACGGCGCTACAGCGGCAGCCTTATCCTGATCAGCGGCGAGGATGAACGCATGTTGCAGGCCGCCGAGAAACTGGTGCGGGCACATAAAATCCGGGTGCTCGGGCACTTGCACAAACCCGTTGCGCCGGAAGGGCTGAAGGCATTGCTCGAAAAATGGGCTCAGCCGCCGCAAAGCAAACCGCAGGCGGCGAATAAAATTTACGGCGCGGACGAGGTGCGCGCCGCCATCGCGAACGGCGAGCTGATCAACCACTACCAGCCCAAGGTGAAAGTCGCCACCAGCCGGGTGGTGGGCGTAGAGACGCTGGTGCGCTGGCAACATCCGCGTGACGGCATGGTGTTTCCCGCCCAGTTTATCGGTGTGGCGGAAGCGCACGGGCTGATCGATGGGCTGACCCGCGTGGTGCTGACCGGCGCGCTCGCCCAGGCCAAGCTATGGCAGGAAATGGGGCTGGTATTGCAAATGGCGATCAACGTGTCGATGGATAACCTGGCCTCGCTGGATTTTGCGGATTTCGTCGCTGTGCAGGCCGCCGCGGCAGGCGTGCCGCCGCAGCGGGTGATGCTGGAAGTGACGGAAAGCAGGCTGATGCAGGATCCGCGCGCTCCGCTCGAAATACTGACCCGGCTGCGCCTGAAGCGCTTCCGGCTGTCCATCGACGATTTCGGCACCGGGCATTCTTCGCTGGCGCAATTGCGCGACATCCCTTTCGACGAACTCAAAATTGACCAGAGCTTCGTGCATGGCGCCTGGGACAACGGCACGGTGCGCGCCATGTTCAATGCCAGCCTTGGTTTGGCGGGGCAATTGAATATGGAAGTCGTGGCGGAGGGAGTCGAAAACCAGGACGACTGGGATTTTTTGCGCAAAACAAAATGCGATATCGCACAGGGTTATTTCATCGCCAAACCGATGCACGCCGCCAGCTTGCCCGGTTGGATAACCGGCTGGCAGGGGCGGATGTGCGAAGAATTTCAAGCTGCTTCATAAATTCGGCACGCGGGGAGCCGTGCCGGCGACCCTGAAAAAAACAGGCGGCGAATTTACTCCGGCCCGGGGTGGTGTTGGGATCCAATAAACTTCCGATAAAAAGTAAATTGATGCGCGCATGAAGCCCCCAAACCAAAAACCGACGCTTGTACATGGCGAGCTGGAAATTCTGGCCAAACAACGCACGGCGGATATATCGGACGCCAATGAACGGCTCCAGCACGAGATTTCCGGGCACAAGCGGATCGAATTGGCATTGCAGGAAAGCGAGCGGCGTTTCCGGGCGATCGCGCAGTCGGCCAATGATGCCATCATCACCGCCGACAGCAGCGGCAATGTGGTGAACTGGAATTCCTGCGCCGAGCGGCTGTTCGGCTACACCGAGGCCGAGATCGGCGGGCAATCGCTGGCGCGGCTGATACCGGAACGGTTCCGCGAACGCCACCTCGCCGGGCTGGCGCGGGTAGCCGCTGGCGGGGAGCCGCACGTGATGGGCAAAACCGTCGAGCTTGCCGGGCTGCGCAAGGACGGCGGCGAGTTTCCGCTGGAGCTTTCGCTGGCGCAATGGGAAACCGCCGCCGGGCGGTTTTTCACCGCGATCATCCGCGACATTACCGAACGCAAGGAAAACGAAAGAAAAATCCGGCGGCTGACCCAGCTTTACGCCGCCTTGAGCCAGTGTAATCAAGCCATCGTGCGCTGCGCCAATGAAGAAGAATTGTTCCCGCAAATCTGCCGCGATGCGGTGCAGTTCGGCGGTTTCAAAATGGCGTGGGTCGGCCTGCTGGACGAGGCGGATCGGCTGGTCAAGCCCGCTGCCTCATATGGCGAAGGGGCGGAATACCTGGAAGGCATCCGGGTTCCGGTGGATGCCGCCAGCATGTTCTGGTGCGGTCTTACCGGCGCGGCGATCGAAGATAACCAGCCATGCTGGTGCCAGGATTTTCTGGATGACCCGCGCTCCGCGCTCTACCGTGGGTACGCCAAAAACGCGGGCTGGTATGCCTCGGCCTCGCTGCCCTTGCTCTGCGAGGGCAGGCAGGTCGGCAGCCTGATGCTTTATGCGGGTGCGGTCAACGCGTTTGACGGGGATGCCCGCAAGCTGCTGACGGAAATGGCGACTGATATCAGCTTCGCATTGGGCAACTTTGCGCGTGAAGAGAAACGCAGGCAGGCGGAAGCGGCGGTGCGGCAGCTTAACACCGAGCTGGAAAACAAGGTGGCGGCGCGCACCGCCGAGCTGGCGCAGGCATGGATCGATGCCGAACAGGCCAACCGCGCCAAGTCGGATTTTCTCGCCACGATGAGCCACGAAATCCGCACGCCGATGAACGGCGTGATCGGCATGATCGATGTGCTGCGGCAAAGCAGCCTGAACGGCCAGCAAATGGAGATGGCCAACATCATCCACGACTCGGCGTATGCCCTGCTGGCCGTCATCAACGACATACTCGACTTTTCCAAAATCGAGGCCGGCAAACTCCAGATCGACCGCGTGCCGATGGATGCTGCCGATGTGGTGGAGGGGGTATGCGAAACCATGGACCGCCTGGCCTTGAAGAAAGGGGTGGAACTGACGCTGTTTACCGACCCGGCCATTCCCGCAGGCGTGTTGGGCGATCCCGGGCGGTTGCGCCAGGTATTGATCAATCTGGCGAACAACGCCATCAAGTTCTCCAGCAAACAGGATCGCCCGGGCCGGGTGTCGGTGCGTGCGATCCTGGCCGAAAACGGATTGGCCGGAAGCAACCCGGAACAGGTAACGCTGGAGTTTCACGTGGCCGACAACGGCATCGGCATCGACCGTGCAACCATGTCGCGATTATTCACCGCCTTTACCCAGGCCGACACATCCACTACCCGGAATTTCGGCGGCACCGGGCTGGGGCTGGCCATTTCGCGGCATCTGGTGAAGCTCATGGATGGCGAGATCAAGGTGCAGAGCGAACAGGGCAAGGGTTCCCTGTTCAGCGTGTACCTCACTTTCATGCGGCTGGCGGAACAGCCCGATGCCAGTCCGGCAGCATGGCCATGGGTTGCCGGGTTGCCCTGTCTGGTGGTGGATGACCCGGATGGCATAGCCGGCGATCTTGCCGCCTATCTCGCATATGGCAAGGCGCTGGTCGAGCGGGCGGCAGATACGGCAACTGCCCGGCAATGGATAGCCGATCGCCTTCCGGGCCTGTATGTCGTGGTCGTCGGCGTCGCTGCCGTCGACCCGCCGCCGGCCACACCGCTGTTGGATGGCCTGCGCGCCGCCGCCCATGCCCGGCCCGATCTTGACGTCCGCTTCGTCGCTATCGGGCGCGGCGGGCGCAGGCGGTGCCGGGTCGAGGCGCACGGCCTGGTTACGATGGATGCCGAGGTAATGCATCGGCTCGCGTTTCTGGAGGCGGTAGCGGTTGCTGCCGGACGCGCCGAAGAACGCCGATGGGGAGAGTTGGACGCCCATGCCGGAGCGGCGCCCGCGCCGCTGTCGCGCGAGGAGGCGCGCCGCCAAGGCAGCCTGATCCTGGTCGCCGAAGACAATGAGATCAACCAGAGAGTCATCCTGCAACAACTCGCGCTGCTCGCGCGGACTGCGGACATTGTCGGCAATGGCCAGGCGGCACTGGAATTATGGGGAAGCGGCGACTATGCGATCCTGCTCACCGACCTGCACATGCCGGAGATGGACGGCTATGAACTGACTGCCGCCATCCGTGCCGCCGAGGCCGGCAAAACCCGCATGCCCATCATCGCTTTTACCGCCAATGCACTCAAGGGTGAGGCCGAGCGCTGCCTTGCCGCCGGTATGGACGACTATCTGGGCAAGCCGGTGCAACTGGCCAGCCTGAAAGCGATGCTGGAAAAATGGTTGCCCGTTGCCGCGGAGCATGCACCGGTTGACGTGAATGTGCTCAAGGCGCTGGTGGGCGATGACCCGGCGGTGATCCGCGAGTTCCTGCACGACTTCCGCACCAGCGCGACCGGGACGGCGGCGGAATTGAAGGCGGCTTGCAACGGCGGGCAGGCGGTGCAGGCGGGCGCGCTGGCACACAAATTGAAGTCTTCGGCGCGCTCGGTGGGCGCGCTGGCGCTGGGCGATCTGTGCGCCGAAATGGAACAGTCGGGCAAATCCGGCGACGCCGGAGCTCTGGCGGCACTGCTGCCAAAATTCGAGGCTGAAATGGTCGCCGTGGATAAATATCTCGATTCATCCTGGAAAAGGGAAGGTAAGTTGCCTTGAGCTCCCCGACCCAGATTCCGGACGTGCCTTTAAAAGCCGCGCGCGATTTTTGTTTGAAGCGCGATTAGCTTTCGGATACAATGCGCGTCCTTTTATTAGGCGCGTAGCTCAGCTGGTTAGAGCACTACCTTGACATGGTAGGGGTCGTTGGTTCGAGTCCAATCGCGCCTACCAACATTTAAAGTGCGGCATTGCCGCACTTTGTATTTTCGGGATAGCAACATGCCTGTCATTACTTTGCCGGATGGTTCGCAACGCAGCTTTGCGCAGCCTGTCACCGTCGCCGATGTTGCGCTCAGCATCGGCGCGGGTCTGGCGCGCGCCGCGCTGGCAGGCAAGGTGAACGGCAGGCTGGTGGATGCCTCGCATCTGATTGTGCGGGATGCCGCGCTGTCTATCATCACCGATAAGGATGCAGACGGCGTGGAGATTATCCGCCACTCCACCGCGCACTTGCTCGCCCACGCGGTGAAAGAGTTGTTCCCGGACGCGCAGGTGACCATCGGGCCGGTCATCGACAACGGTTTTTATTACGACTTTTCCTACAAGCGCCCGTTTACGCCGGAAGATTTGGCGGCCATCGAGAAGCGCATGGCGGAGCTCGCCAAACAGGATATTCCCGTGACGCGCAAGGTATTGCCGCGCGATGAGGCGGTAAGTTATTTCAAGAGCATCAACGAGCATTACAAGGCGGAGATCATCGAATCCATTCCGGCGGATCAGGATGTGTCGCTCTATGCCGAAGGCGGCTTCACCGATCTGTGCCGCGGCCCGCACGTGCCGTCCACCGGAAAACTGAAAACCTTCAAGCTGATGAAGCTGGCCGGCGCCTACTGGCGCGGCGATTCAAAGAATGAGATGTTGCAGCGCATTTACGGTACGGCGTGGGCGAAGAAAGAAGAGCTGGATGCTTATCTGTATCAGCTCGAAGAGGCCGAGAAACGCGATCACCGCAAACTGGCCAGGCAGCTCGATTTGTTCCACATGCAGGACGAGGCGCCGGGGATGGTGTTCTGGCATCCCAAGGGCTGGACGCTGTGGCAGGAAGTCGAGCAATACATGCGCGCCAAGTTCCGCGAGCATGGCTACCAGGAAGTGCGCACCCCGACCATCATGGACAGAACCCTGTGGGAGAAATCCGGGCACTGGGAAAACTATCACGACAACATGTTCACCACTTGTTCGGAGAATCGCGATTACGCGGTGAAACCGATGAATTGCCCGGGTCATGTGCAGATTTTCAATCACGGCCTGCACAGCTACCGCGACCTGCCATTGCGCCTGGCGGAATTCGGCTCATGCCACCGCAACGAGACTTCCGGCTCGCTGCACGGCCTGATGCGGGTGCGCGGGTTCACCCAGGACGACGCGCATATTTTTTGCACCGAAGAGCAGGTGCAGCCAGAAGTGTCGCGCTTCATCGTGATGCTGAACGAGGTGTACCGCGATTTCGATTTCAACGAGGTGCTGGTCAAGCTGTCCACGCGCCCGGACAAGCGGGTCGGCTCCGACGAAACCTGGGATAAGGCAGAGGCCGGATTGGCGGCTGCCCTGCGGCAGAATGGCCTGGAATATGAAGTTCAACCCGGCGAGGGCGCGTTCTACGGGCCCAAGGTCGAATTTACGCTGAAGGACAGCCTCGGTCGCCTGTGGCAGTGCGGCACGATTCAACTGGACTTCAATTTGCCGGTGCGCCTGGGCGCCGAGTTCGTGGATGAAGACAACGGCCGCAAACCTCCGGTGATGCTGCATCGCGCCATCCTCGGCTCGATGGAGCGTTTCATCGGCATCCTGATCGAACATCATGCCGGCGCGTTCCCGTTATGGCTGTCACCCATGCAGGTGGCGGTGTTGAATATCTCGCAGGCGCAGGAGGAATATGCGCTGCAAGTGGCGCAGGCATTGCGCGAAGCGGGGCTGCGCGTGCAATCAGATTTGCGTAATGAGAAGATTACCTATAAAATTCGAGAACATAGCTTGCAGAAATTGCCTTATCAACTGATTGTCGGCGATAAGGAAGTGGCTGGGAAATTGGTGGCCGTGCGAACCCGCAGTGGTGAAGATCTCGGGCAAATGACGCTGGAAGCTTTGCTTCAGCGTTTGCAGACCGAGATTAAAACGGGTAGCACGGCTTAGTATTGTCCAAGTGGAGATATTGCAATAGCACAAGATAAATCGCAGCGCATCAACGAGATGATTACCGCGCCGAAAGTGCGGCTCATTGGTGTCGAAAAAGAGCCCCTCGGGATTGTTGCCATCGCGGAAGCATTGCGTTTGGCGGATGAAGCAGAGTTGGATTTGGTGGAGATTTCCCCGCTGGCGGAGCCGCCGGTGTGCCGCATCATGGATATCGGCAAATTCAAGTATGCCGAGAGCAAGAAGCAACACGAGGCCAAGCTCAAACAGAAGCAGATACAGATCAAGGAGATCAAGTTTCGCCCGGGCACGGATGAAGGCGACTACAACATCAAGCTGCGCAACCTGGTCAAATTTTTGGGCGAAGGCAACAAGACCAAAATCACATTGCGTTTTCGCGGTCGTGAAATGGCTCACCAGGAGATCGGCATGCGCCTGATCGAGCGCGTCAGGGCGGATCTGGTGGAGTTTGGCGTAGTCGAACAGTTTCCCAAGATGGAAGGCCGCCAGATGGTGATGGTGCTGTCACCCAAGCCAGGCAAAAAATAAACGTAGGCCGGGTGGCATCCCGACATCGCTAAAATGAATTTAGAATGTAGGTTGGGTTAGCGGTTTCATCGCGTAACCCAACATCAGGTTAGTTTCTTCGACAGCAAGGGGATGGTCGAGGCGATGCAGCAAATCGTTCCCCGACAAAAAGTGGTGTATGGGTTATCAAGCTTTTCCTCCGGAAAACACCTCGCACCATAACTTAAGGAGCAGCAATGCCTAAGATGAAAACCAAAAGCGGCGCAGCCAAGCGTTTCAAGATACGCGCCGGCGGCAGCGTCAAACGCTCACAAGCGTTCAAGCGTCATATTCTGACCAAGAAGACGACCAAAAACAAACGTCAATTGCGCGGCACGACCGAAGTTCACGCAACCAATACAGCATCGGTTCGCGCCATGATGCCTTACGCTTAAGGAGTAGAACATGCCAAGAGTAAAACGTGGTGTCACAGCACGCGCCAGCCATAAAAAAACATTAGCGTTAGCCAAGGGCTATCGCGGTCGCCGCAAAAACGTCTACCGTATCGCCAAGCAGGCGGTGATGAAAGCGGGTCAATATTCTTATCGTGATCGCCGTCAAAAGAAACGCCAGTTCCGCACCTTGTGGATTGCGCGTATCAATGCGGCGGCACGCGAGCAAGGCCTGAGTTACAGCGTATTCATGAACGGGTTGAAGAAGGCGTCAATCCAGATCGACCGCAAGGTATTGTCGGACATCGCCGTGTTTGATAAGCCGGCGTTCGCACAGTTCGTGGTGCAGGCCAAGGCCAGCCTCGGCGTTTAAATTAGCCTCGCGGTTTAGACATTAAATCGCGCAATTAAAGGAGGCGTCTCGCCTCCTTTTTCTGTTTGTAAACCCCTCCCGGCCTCCCCTTTTCAGGGGAGGGGAGTTATAAAATGCAAGAACTCCAACAAATTCTCGACCAGGCTTTACAGCAGTTCGCCGTGATCGGTGATGAGACCGAGCTAGAGCAGGTCAAAGCAAAATTTTTGGGTAAAGAGGGTAGCCTGACCGCCTTGCTTAAAGGCTTGGGCAAGCTGTCTGCCGAAGAGCGCCCCGCCGCAGGCGCGCGCATCAATCAGGTCAAGCAAGGCATCGAGGCCGCTTTGCAACAGCGGCGCGATGCGCTCCAGCAAAATAAACTGGCGCAAAAGCTGGCGGCTGAATCACTGGATGTGACTTTGCCCGGGCGCGGTATGTGTGCGGGCGGATTGCACCCGGTTACGCGCACGCTGGAACGCATCGAGCAGTTGTTTCACTCGCTGGGTTTTGCCACCGCATCCGGCCCGGAAATCGAGAGCGATTTCTACAATTTCACCGCGCTGAACATCCCGGAAAATCATCCGGCGCGTGCCATGCATGATACGTTTTACATCGATCCGCAACATGTGCTGCGCACGCATACGTCACCGGTTCAGGTGCGCTACATGGAGGCCAACCAGCCGCCGCTGAAGATCATCTCGGCGGGGCGGGTCTACCGCGTCGATTCCGATGCCACCCATTCGCCGATGTTCCATCAAGTCGAAGGGCTGTGGGTCGATGAAACGATCAGCTTCGCCAATCTCAAAGGCGTGGTGCAGGATTTCTTGCAGCGCTTTTTCGAGCGCGACGATTTGCAAGTGCGCTTCCGCCCCTCGTTCTTTCCGTTTACCGAGCCATCGGCTGAAATGGATATGAGCTGGAACGGCGGCTGGCTGGAAATCGGCGGTTGCGGCATGGTGCATCCGAATGTGCTGAAGCACGTCAATATCGACAGCGAAAAATACCTCGGTTTTGCGTTTGGCCTAGGGGTGGAGCGGCTGGCCATGTTGCGCTATGGCGTGAGCGATTTGCGCCAGTTCTATGAAAGCGATTTACGCTTCCTCAAACAATTCAATTAGCGGCGCAGCCATGAAATTTTCTGAGAATTGGTTAAGAACCTGGGCCAACCCCGAATTGTCCAGCGAAGCTTTGGGGCATCTGTTGACCATGGCCGGACTGGAAGTCGAGGCGATGGATCCGGTTGCGCCCGCATTCAACAACGTGGTGGTTGCCGAAGTGCTGGAAGTCGTCAAACACCCCAACGCGGATCGCTTGAACGTGTGTCAGGTGAACGTTGGCGAAGCGCAGCCGCTGACCATCGTATGCGGCGCGGCAAATGTCGCGGCAGGCGTGAAAGTGCCGTGCGCGCGCATCGGCGCGGTGCTGCCCGGCGACTTTGTCATCAAGCAAGCCAAGGTGCGCAACGTCGAATCGTCAGGCATGTTGTGCTCCGAAAAGGAATTGGGTTTGGCTACCGAAAGCAATGGCCTGTGGCTGTTGCCCAGCGATGCGCCGGTGGGTAAAACATTGCGCGAATACCTTGAACTGGACGATAAGCTGTTCACGCTCAAGCTGACGCCGAACCGCAGCGATTGTTCTGGGATGGTTGGTATTGCGCGCGAAGTTGCCGCATTGACCGGCAGTGCGCTCAAGCCATTGGAGATTCAGACACAGCCCGTCACTTTGGCCGAACAGTTGCCGGTTAATGTGGCCGATCCCCAAGCTTGCCCCTTGTATTGCGGGCGGCTGGTGCGCGGCGTGAATGCGGCTGCGGCCACCCCGGCTTGGATGCTGCGCCGCCTGGAGCGCGGCGGTTTGCGCGGTATCAGCGCGGTAGTGGACATCACCAATTATGTGATGCTGGAAATGGGGCAGCCGTTACATGCCTTCGATGTGGCCAAGCTGACAGGCGGCATCGCGGTGCGCAAGGCGCGCAAAGATGAATCGCTGGCTTTGCTTAACGGGCAAGCGGTGGCGCTGGACGAAGAAGTGCTGGTCATCGCCGATGATGCGCGCGTGCTGGCGCTGGCAGGTATCATGGGCGGGCAGGGCAGCGGCGTGGAAACCGTCACGCGGGATGTATTTCTGGAGAGCGCGTTTTTCCATCCCGATGCGATTGCCGGAAGAGCGCGCCGTTTCGGGCTGGCGACCGATTCATCGTTCCGCTTCGAGCGCGGCGTGGATTTTGCCGCGACCCGCCAGGCATTGGAGCGCGCCACGCAATTGTTGCTGGAAATCTGTGGCGGTAGAGCCGGAAGCATCAGCGAAGTATGCGGCCAATTGCCGGTTCGCGCGGCCATCACGCTGCGCCGTCAGCGTGTGGCCCGGGTGCTTGGTATCGCGCTGGATAACAGCCAGATTGCGGCCTTGCTGAAGCGGCTCCAATTCGATTTCGCGGCGAATGGCGACGATTTCCGCGTGATTCCCCCGAGCTTCCGTTTCGATCTATCCATCGAGGCCGATTTGATCGAAGAGTTGGCGCGGCTGCATGGCTATGACAACATCCCCGCGTTAGCCCCGCAAGCCGCGTTGACCATGCTTCCCCACAGCGAGTCGCAGCGCCCGCTGGCGCGCATCCAGCAAACGCTGGTGGCGCGCGATTACCAGGAAATTGTCAGCTATGCGTTTGTCGAAGAGCAAGTCGAGCGCGAGCTGTGCGGCAATACCGATGCCGTCGCATTGCAAAATCCGATTGCCAGCAACTTGGCGGTGATGCGCAGCAGCTTGCTCGGTGGGCTGATGGGCGCATTGCGCTTCAATTTGAACCGCAAGCAAGCGCGCGTGCGCTTGTTCGAAACCGGTGCGTGTTTTGCCAAAGCGGACAACGCATATGTGCAAACCCAACGGCTTTCCGGTTTGGCCTACGGCGCCGTTCGGCCCGAACAATGGGGCGCGGCAGCCAGCCCGGTCGATTTTTATGATGTGAAAGCGGATGTCGAAGCCTTGTTTGCGCCGCAGGAATTGCGCTTTGTTGCGGCACCCCATTCTGCCTTGCATCCCGGGCGTTCCGCGCAAATTTTCTGTGGTGGGCAAATGGTTGGCTGCTTGGGTGAATTGCACCCGAAATGGCAACAACAATACGACATGGTGCAAGCCGCCGTGTGGTTTGAGGTCGAACTGGACGCGCTGACGCAGGCCAAAGTGCCGCGCATGGGCGAGATTGCCAGGTTTCTGCCGGTGCGCCGCGACCTGGCGGTATTGGTTGACGAGGCGGTTGCCGCGCAGACTTTGCTGGATGCCATGCAACAGGCTTCCGTGCCTTGCGTGGCGGAAGTCGCGCTGTTTGACGTGTACCGTGGCAAGGGTGTCGAGCAAGGCAAAAAAAGCCTTGCATTCCGTGTGTTATTACAAGATACTCAAAAAACACTCACGGATTCGGAAATTGAACCAAGTATCGCCTTATTGGTGGGTGTGATGCAAAAGCATGGTGCGCAGTTGCGCATGTAAGGGAGAAAAATGACAACAACATTGACCAAGGCCGAACTGGCCGATTTGCTCTTTGAAAAAGTAGGCCTCAACAAACGCGAAGCCAAAGACATGGTGGAGACTTTTTTTGAGGAAATCCGCTTGCAACTGGAACAGGGTGAAAGCGTGAAATTATCCGGCTTCGGAAATTTTCAACTGCGCGACAAGCCGCAACGCCCCGGACGCAACCCCAAGACTGGCGAAGAAATCCCCATCACCGCGCGCCGCGTGGTGACGTTTCACCCCAGCCAAAAACTGAAAACCATGGTGGAAAAGTCCTATCATGGAAAACCACAAGCCTAACTCCGAACTTCCGCCGATTCCCGCCAAACGCTATTTCACCATCGGTGAAGTCAGCGAATTGTGCGGGGTCAAGGCGCACGTGCTGCGCTATTGGGAACAGGAATTCACCCAGCTCAAACCCGTCAAACGCAGCGGCAACCGCCGCTACTACCAGCACCATGAAGTGCTGCTGATCCGCCGCATCCGCGAGTTGCTTTATGAGCAAGGTTTCACCATCAGCGGCGCGCGCAACCGCCTGGGTCATCCCGGCGAAACCAGTTCCGGCGAGGGCAATTCCGGCAAAGTAAAGAGCCGTGCCGCCGCAGGCGCGGCGGCGGTGAATACCGCGGCGCTGCGCCGCGAAATCCGCGAGATCATTGCGCTGCTGGATGCGTAAAAACACTTCATCATTCATGATGCTCTGCTATAATCCGCGCCCTCGGGGCGTAGCGCAGCCTGGTAGCGTACATGCATGGGGTGCATGTGGTCGGAGGTTCAAATCCTCTCGCCCCGACCAGTTTTAGGGGCAATCACCTGTGGTTGCCCTTTTTCAATTCCAGTTCCATTTTTCAGCCGATGCGCATTTTAATCAGCAATGACGATGGTTATTTCGCGCCCGGCTTGGCCTGCCTCGCCGAACACCTTGCCCGGGTCGCTGACGTGGTGGTGGTCGCGCCGGAGCGGGATCGCAGCGGCGCAAGCAATTCCCTGACCCTGGATCGCCCGCTCAAGCTGCGCCGTGCCGCCAACGGTTTTTACTACGTCAACGGCACGCCCACCGATTGCGTGCATCTGGCCGTCACGGGGATGCTGGACCAGCAGCCGGACATGGTAGTGTCGGGCATCAATGCCGGGGCGAATATGGGCGACGACACCATTTATTCCGGTACGGTGGCGGCGGCAACCGAAGGGTTTCTGCTGGGCATCCCCTCCGTTGCCGTTTCGCTGGTGGGCAAGGAATTCGCCCACTACGAGACTGCCGCCAGGGTCGCCGCCGGGCTGGTGCAACGCTTTGCCGGGCAGACGCACAGCCACCCCTGGCTGCTCAACGTGAACGTGCCGGATGTGCCATACGATCAATTGCGGGGCATCGGGGTGACGCGCCTGGGCAAGCGGCACAAAGCCGAGCCGGTGGTAAAAGCCAGCAACCCGCACGGCGAGACGGTGTACTGGGTCGGCGCGGCGGGCAAGGCGCAGGATGCCGGCGAGGGCACGGATTTCTTTGCGTTGGCGCAGCAGCGCGTTTCGCTCACTCCGCTGCAAATCGACCTCACGCAATACAGCCAGCTCGATGCGGTCCGGCACTGGCTCGGCCAGGTGCAGGAATAATCCGGCAATGAATACGCGGCTGAACGGCATCGGCATGACTTCGCAGCGCACCCGCCTGCGCATGATCGAGCGTTTGCGCGAGCAGGGCATCAAGGACGAGGCGGTGCTGGCGGCGATGTTCGACGCGCCGCGCCACCTGTTCATCGACGAGGCGTTGGCGAGCCGCGCTTACGATGATGTGTCGCTGCCGATCAATTTCAATCAGACCATTTCCCAGCCTTACATCGTGGCGCGCATGATCGAAATACTGCGCAACGGCAAGCCGCTTGGCCGCGTGCTGGAAATCGGCACCGGCTGCGGCTACCAGGCGGCGGTGCTGGCGCAGGTGGCACGCGAGGTTTATACCGTAGAGCGCATCCAGCCCCTGTACGAACGCGCCAGGCGGCAGTTGCGCGATTTGAAGCTGCGCAATGTCAGCGTGCGCTATGCGGATGGCAGCGCCGGGTTGCCCGAGGCCGCGCCGTTTGACGGCATCATCATGGCCGCTGCCGCGCCCATGCTGTCGGCGGCGCTGCGGGAGCAGCTCGCGACCGGTGGTAGAATGGTGCTGCCGGTCGGGACGCAGGAACAGTGGTTGTATGTGGTTGAACGCGATGCGAACGGATTCCGCGAAACGAAGCTGGAGCCGGTAAAATTCGTACCGTTATTGATGGGGAAGGCATGAAACTAAGTCGGTTCTGCACGTTGTTGCTGGCAGCGGCCATATTGGCGGGTTGCTCCTCGGGCGGACATCGCGCCCCGGTTGTCGAGCGCGGCGAAGTTGCCAAAAAGAGCGCCGTTGCAGTTGGGGCAGCGCGCGATAAAACCCCGCATGAAAAAGATTGGCGGCCCGAGGTGTATGTCGTGCAAAAGGGTGACACGCTGTTCGGCATCGCTTTCAATTATGGTTTTGATTATCGCGAACTGGCCCAGTTGAACGGTATCCAGGATCCAAACGTGATTCAAGTCGGGCAGCAGATCCGCCTGTTCCCGGGCAGCGCGGCTCCGGTTGCCCAGCCCGCCGAGAGCAAACCCGCAGAGAGCAAAGCGGCGGAACCCCTGGTCAAGGAACAGCCCAAGCTCGTGAAATATGCCTACAGCGAGGCGGCAATGGCGCAGATCGAAAAAGCCCAGGAACCGGTCAAACCGGGTGCTGCGGCGGTTGCCAGGGCGGAGGATAAACCGAAGCCCGAAGCCAAACCCGGCGCCGCAACCGGCAACGCTGCCGATGATGGCGAGGAAGATACCCTGGAATGGAGCATGCCCACCCAGGGTAAACTGATCGGCGAATTCTCCGAATCGGCCAACCGCAAGGGCGTCGATATTACCGGCAAGCTCGGGCAACCGGTCATCGCCAGCGCGCCCGGCAAGGTGGTATATAGCGGCAGCGGGTTGCGCGGTTACGGCAAGCTCGTCATCATCAAACACAACAAAACCTACATCAGCGCCTATGCGCACAACGATCAGGTGCTGGTGAAGGAAGGACAGAGCGTTTCGCGCGGCCAGAAGATCGCCGAGATGGGCAATACCGATGCCGACCAGGTCAAGCTGCACTTTGAAGTGCGCCGTTTCGGCAAACCGGTGGATCCGGCGAAATATCTGCCGCTCGGTAAGTCTTGACAAGCAAAATTCTCAACGTAGCAAATCATGACCGTAGCGGCGCGGCCTTGCGCTACGTTTATCCGGTGGTGTCGCGCCGCGCCGGCGGCGTCTCGGTCGGCGTCAACCTCAACCCCAACAATGCCTGTAACTGGCGGTGCATCTACTGCCAGGTTCCCGGCCTGACACGCGGCACTGCGCCACCGATTGATCTGGGCGTTCTGGAAAGTGAACTGCGCGATTTTCTCGACGAACTGCTGCGCGGCGATTTCATGCAGAACCGCGTTCCGGAAGGCGCGCGGCGCATCAATGACATCGCGCTATCCGGCAACGGCGAACCGACCAGCAGCACAGAATTCGTGCGGGTCATCGAACTCATCGCCCGCGTGCGGCGCGAAACCGCCTTGCCCGAAGCGGTGAAAACCGTGCTGATTACAAACGGCAGCCTGTTGTATCGCAGCGAGGTCCGGCAAGGGTTGCGAGACATTGCGAAACTCAACGGAGAGGTGTGGTTCAAGCTGGACCGCGCCAGCGAAGCGGGGATGTTGCGCATCAACGATACCCATACCAGCATGGGCAAGGTGCATGACAATCTCGTCACCGCCACCGCGTTGTGCCCCACCTGGCTGCAAACCTGCTGGTTCGCCTTGGACGGTGCGCCCCCGTCACTTCAGGATGAAAACGATTACCTGGAATTCGTCGAAAAATTGCTGGGTGAAGGGCGCAAACCGCAGGGCGTGTTGCTGTATGGTTTGGCGCGCCCCTCGTTGCAAGCGGAAGCGCCGCGCCTGTCCGCTTTGCCCGCAGAGCGCCTGCAAGCCTTCGCCGGGCGCATCGGCAAGCTCGGTTTGCCGGTCAAGATAAGCATCTGATCCCGTTTTCGATTACATTTTCAGGGCAACAGCAAAATATTGTAGGGGCGCCAACATACGAGTGGGGGAGGGATTCGTGTTGCCCCACGTAAAAATCTGAGTGAAACCTGGCTGGTGAGGTGAAATTACACCTATCGAATTTTTGCCGCCTCCCATTCCGCGACGCCCTCCCGCAAATGCGCGGACTTAAAACCCTCCTTGCGCAGCAGCTCTACCGCATCTATCGCCATCAGGCAATAAGGGCCGCGGCAGTAGGCGACGATCGGCCTGTCCTTCGGCAACTCCGCAAGCCGCTGGCGCAGCTCGTCGATTGGTATCGAGCGGGCGAATGGGAGGTGCGCCGCCAGATACTCATCGGTCGGGCGTACATCCAGTACCACCACTTCACCCCGGCGCGCCATTTTCATCAGCGTTTCACGATCATTGGGCACCAGGTCATCCGGTTGCGCGGTGATTTTCTGCAATTCCGTTTGCAGTTCAATCAGACGATCTTCGGCCAGAGTATGGATATGCACCCATAAATCGGCGACGGCTTTGTCGGCCAGACGATAGTGAATATTTTTGCCTCGCCGCTCGGTTTCAACCAGGTGCGCCCCCCGCAACTCGCGCAGATGGGCGCTGGCCAGCTTCATGCTGATGGAAGCCTCGCGCGCCAGCGTCTCCACCGTCTTTTCACCCTGGCAAAGCAACTCGATCAATTCCAGCCGCTTGGGGCTTGAGAATACCTTGCCTATCCGTGCCACCTGCTCGTAAAGCAGGTCTTTGATTTTGCGTGCGCCTTTCATTGTGACAATCCGGTAATTATTTGATTGTAAATTATAGCAATAAACGATCTATCGGCCTAAAAACCGCGACTGGTTCAATCCTCAGATTACACAGATTACGCAGATTTTGAGGTAGTCACTGATATTGGATGCACTACCCAAATGGTTATACAGTTCATCTCGATAATCCGTTGTTTAATCTCGCGTAATCTGTGTAATCTGTGTAATCTGTGTAATCTGTGTAATCTGTGTAATCTGTGTAATCTGTGTAATCTG
>SCPW01000396.1 GCA_004298605.1 Gallionella sp. | reverse complement strand
GACTCCAGAAACAGCTTGGGGTTCAGCGTATGTTGCGCTTCGCGTTTCACGCTTTGCAGGTGTTTTTGCAGGCGTGCCAAATTCAACGGCGCGATCGGTTCGACCAGTTTTTTAATGGCGGCTTCTTCGCCTGGATGGTAGCGCAACCTGCCTGCCAGCTTCATCAAAATCAAGTCGTAACACCACTGTTGCAGCCACTGCACGACCAGCACCTGCTCGGTTTTTTGCAGCGCCTCCGCCAGTGCGAACACATCGAATGCGGCGGGCTGGCGTATGGCACGCAGCAAGGCATCGCGCTCTTCGCCGCCCAGTTGCTCATCCAATTGGATGGCTTGGAGCGGCGAAAATCCGGATGCCGCAAGGGCTTCGGCGGGGTTTTTCACGCCCTGCTCCGCCAGCCAACGCACTGCGCTCGCGGCATCGGGAGCAGGCAGCGTAAAGGACAAACAGCGGCTCAGAATGGTCGGCAACAATTGCTGCGGTTTGTGCGACACCAGAATAAACAACAGCCCCGCAGGCGGCTCTTCGAGACTTTTCAACAAAGCATTTGCGGCGTTGGTGTTCATCGCCTCGGCGGGATGGATAACCACCACACGCCTGCCGCCCTGATGGGCGGACATGCCGGAAAAGTCGGCCAGCCCGCGCACCTGATCGACGGAAATCTGCTTGCTGGGCTTTTTTCCAGATTCAGTTTCTTCACCGTCCAGACTCAACGCTTCCGGTTGCAGCAAGCGGAAATCCGGGTGCGAACCTTGTTCGAACCAGTGGCATGACGGGCATTGCCCACAGGCGAACCCGGACGGATCCGGGCGCTGGCACAACAAACCCCGGGCAAAATTCATCGCCAGATCGAGCTTGCCGATACCCTTGGCTCCTTTGAACAACAAACCATGCGGAGGGTGCTTGCACAGCTCCTGCAAGCGTGCCCAGTCATTTTTTTGCCACGGATAAATATCTTTCATATCAAAACAATGAAACAACTTCTTCAAGTTGGTGTTTAACTTTACACAAGGTTTGCGCCGCATCGATTACGGCATAGCGCCGCGGATTTTCCTGTACGCGCCTGTGGTATCCGGCACGTACACGCTCAAAAAAATCGGCCTGCTCCTGCTCGAAGCGATCCAGCGAAACATTGTTCGCCAAGCGCTGCCGCGCGACCTCGACCGGGACATCAAAAAACAGCGTCAGGTCTGGTTGTAGATCGCCATGCACCCATTGCTCGAGCTGGCTCAACTTACCCCAATCCAGCCCCCTGCCGCCGCCCTGATAGGCGAAGCTGGCATCGCTGAAACGGTCCGAGATCACCCATTTTCCTGCATGCAATGCAGGCTTGATGACCTGCTCGATATGCTCCAGGCGCGCCGCAAACATCAGCAACGCTTCGGTGCCGATGCTCATCGGCTGGTTCAATAATATCTCGCGCAGTTGTTCGCCGAGCGGCGTGCCGCCCGGTTCGCGCGTGACCAGCACATCGTGGCCGCGCTGGCGCAAGGTCTCGGCAAACCAGTTGAGGTGGGTGCTCTTCCCTGCACCATCGACGCCTTCAAAGGTAATAAATTTTGCTTTGCTCATTTGTGTTTATCTCGCACTTTCTATTTTATGCTCCAACCTGCACCACTGCGGTGAAGTCTCCCGCCGCCACGGCGTTCATGTAGGCGAGGATCAGGTCTTTGGTGAGATAGCGCCCGTGCGCCTTTTCGTCCTGCTCGCGCACGATGGGGAAGGTGTCGAGGATGTAGGCCGCATCGTCGCGGGAAATTCCGTAGAGATGGAAGAACAGCGCGTCCAGCCGCGCCAGACGATGACGGCGGTCGTCTTTGTCCCACCGGAACGGCGCGCCTTCGTAGCCGAGGTCGCGCGCGAAAGGGGCAAGGTCGCGGGCGGTGTAGGACAGGCGCAGCACTTCGTTGCGGATGAAGCCGGCAAGGGTTGCCCCCTCTCCCTCCGCTGCGCTCCCCCCTCTCCCGCGAGGGGAGAGGGAATGCGCCCCCTCTCCCCTCGCGGGAGAGGGTTGGGGAGAGGGGGTGCAGGATTGCAACGGCTGCTCGAACTGTTCGGGGCGGATCAGCGGGAGTTGTTCGACGATGTACCAGTTGAGGTGCTGCCCTTGCACCTTCTGACGCGATAAATAATCGAAGGCAAAGCTGTTGAAGTTGGCCATCAGCAACGGTGCCCAGTTAGCATAGCCATGTTCATCGCCATCCGGCATTATCGAAGGTAGCGTGTTGCCCAATCCGGCAAACGGCACAATAGCCGCAATCATCGTGCGCACGTTGGTCGGCGCGGTGACATCTTTAAACGTAATCGTCCATTTCCTAGTGAACTGCGGCTGTACATCCGAAGTATTCACCCAGAATTGCGGCGAGGGGTAATAATTTGCATCTTCATGTTGCGCGTCAGTGCTGGCTTCCTGCTGCGCCGGGCGGTGCAGGTTGTCGGCGTTCATCACCACGCTTGCGGCGCGGTGGTCGTACATCTGCACCATCTTGCCTTCGTATAGCGGCACCGCTTCCGCCTCGCCCTTCTTCCAATGATTCATGCCGACCGGATACCAGCCTTGCGTTTCCAGCTCGTCGCGCCGCTTGAACAGGCCTGAGTCGTTGGCCATGTGGAACATGGTGCAGTAGCGCACCGGCCAGACTTTCTGCGGCACTTGCACCTCCCCCTTCAAGGGGGAGGATGGGAGGGGGATGGGGGTATGTGTTGATGTGCGACCCAACCCATCCCCACCCCAGCCCTCCCCTTGAAGGGGAGGGAGTGGCATGCTGCTGCGATTGACCAGCACCGGCTGACGGCGATAGATCGCGGTAGTGATGTCGGCATCGCGCTTCGTCCTGAAAATCGGCGCGGAGCCGGTGTTGGGGTTGACTGCGGCAAAGTCCTGAGCGGTCAGCGTGAGAGTGCGCTCCGGATCGTCGGCCTCTTCCAGCGTGTGCAGGTAAAAGGCGCAGCGCGCGGCGCTGACGGTGCGCTGCTCGCCGCCGAAAATCAGTGCGCAAAATTTGAAACTGGCGTGAATGTCCGGGAAGAAAACTTTTTTGTTCTCGAAATCGTAGAGCGCGATGAGGCGGGAACCGCCGGCTTGTCCCCCACCCCCATCCCAACCTTCCCCCTGAAGGGGAAGGAGTTCAGTTCCCTCCCCTTCAAGGGGAGGGTTAGGGAGGTGATGGGGTGTAGTCAGCGTGCGGAAAAATTCCGAAGCACCTTTGTCCGCCGCAATGCCGGAAGGACACAGCAGGCCGACCGCGCCGCGCGGATGGATCAGCGCTTGCGCGCGCTCGACAAACAGCGAATACAGGTTGGTGTCGCCGCCGGACAGCAGCGGGTAGTCGCCGCACTCGCGCGCCACGCGGCTGCCCGCCTCGGCGGCGGCCTGTGCGGCGAGGTAGTCCTGCCACAGCGGGTCGTTGTTTTTCTCCAGTTGTACAATGAGTTTCTTGCGGTCGGCGGCGCGTGCGGCTTTGGCGATTTCCGGTTTGCGCTCGGCGAACCATTCCACTTCCTGCAATTTCATCCTGTCCCACGGCGGATTGCCGATGACGGCGTCGAAGCCGCCACCCTCTCCCCCTGCCCCTCTCCCGCCTGCGGGCGAGGGGAGAAAAACGGTAGGAAATGCCAGTTCCCAGTGCAGGAAGCGATTGCTCGCGGCGCAGGCGAGCGCTTGTTGCACCACGCGATGGTCATTCTGCTGGCGCTCGTTAAATAGCTTGATGCCGGATTTGCCGAGCAGGTCGATGGATTCGAGCAGGTTGTCGCCG
>SCPW01000395.1 GCA_004298605.1 Gallionella sp. | reverse complement strand
TAGAAGAGCGGGCGGAGCGGAGCGAAAACCATCCTACTGCGCGATGCGCATGGACAAATCTACTGCCGCAACGTCCTTGGTCAACGCACCGATGGAAATTCTGTTCACGCCGGTCTCCGCGACGCTGCGCACATTGTCCAGAGTAATGCCGCCCGAGGCTTCCAGTTCGGCGCGTCCGGCGTTGAGGCCGACTGCGGCGCGCATTGCATCTGGCCCGAAGTTGTCGAGCAGGATCAGCTTTGCCCCCGCATCCAGCGCCTCGTGCAATTCGTCCAGGTTTTCCACCTCGATCTGTATCGTCGCGCCCTGCGGGGCCAGGCGGTAAGCGGTCTCCAGCGCCGGGCGAATACCGCCCGCCGCCAGGATGTGGTTCTCCTTGATGAGGATGCCGTCGAACAAACCGATGCGCTGGTTGTGCCCTCCGCCCACCTCCACCGCATACTTCTGCGCCATGCGCAGGCCGGGCAGCGTCTTGCGCGTGTCCATGATCTTTGTTTTTAAACCGGCTACGGCATCCACATAACGCCGTGTTACTGTGGCCGTGGCGGAGAGTGTCTGCAAGAAATTCAGCGCGGGGCGCTCCGCCGTGAGCAGCGCGCGCGCATTACCGCGAATTTCGCACAAGGTCTGACCGGCTTCGGCTACCTCGCCCTCGCGCAGGCGCCAGTGTATCTCGCAATTGGCATCCAGCGCGCGGAAGCAACCCTCGAACCATAATGTGCCACACAGTATCATCCGTTCGCGTGTAATGACCGTGGCATGGCTTTGAGCGTGTTCCGGAATCAGCCGCGCGGTGAGATCGCCGCCGCTAATATCTTCCTCCAGCGCGGCGGCGACATTGGCGCGGATGTGGGGGGTGAGGCTCGGGTGCGGCATGTCTACTCTCCTTAAGCGGATTGCAGTATAAGGGAAGACGCCACGGCTTGAAATTCTCACAGTCTCCCCAATGTATTACTCATTCGAATTTACCCAAAGGAGGTCACCATGCGTTTTGACAAGTTCACCACCAAGTTGCAGCAAGCTTTAGCCGATGCCCAGAGCTTGGCGGTCGGCGCGGACAACCAGTTCATCGAGCCGCAGCACCTGTTGCTGGCGTTGCTCAACGATGCCGACAGCGGCGCGGCTTCCTTGCTTTCCCGAGCAGGCGCTAATGTTGGCGGGTTGAAACCCGCCCTGCACGATGCGGTGGGACGTCTGCCCAAGGTGGAAGGGCACGGCGGCGAGGTGCAGGTGGGGCGCGATCTGTCCAACCTGTTCAACGTCACCGACAAGGAAGCGCAAAAACGCGGCGACCAGTTCATCGCTTCGGAGATGTTTCTGCTGGCGCTGACTGGAGACAAGGGTGAAACCGGGCGCTTGCTCAAACAGCACGGCGTGGCGCGCGCGCCGCTGGAGCAGGCGATCAATGCGGTGCGCGGCGGCGAGACGGTCGGTAGCGCCGAGTCGGAAGGCCAGCGCGAAGCACTGAAAAAATACACGCTGGATCTGACCGAGCGCGCGCGCCAGGGCAAGCTCGATCCGGTGATCGGGCGCGACGACGAGATCCGCCGCGCGATCCAGGTGTTGCAGCGCCGCACCAAAAACAATCCGGTGCTGATCGGCGAGCCGGGCGTGGGCAAGACCGCGATTGTCGAAGGCCTGGCGCAGCGCATCGTCAACGGCGAAGTGCCCGAGACGCTGAAGAACAAAAAGGTGCTGTCGCTGGACATGGCGGCGTTGCTGGCCGGCGCGAAATATCGCGGCGAATTCGAGGAGCGCCTGAAGAATGTGCTCAAGGAACTGGCGCAGGATGAAGGCCAGACCATCGTGTTCATCGACGAGCTGCACACCATGGTCGGCGCGGGCAAGGCGGAAGGCGCGATGGACGCGGGCAACATGCTCAAACCCGCGCTGGCGCGCGGCGAACTGCATTGCGTCGGTGCGACTACGCTGGACGAATACCGCAAGTACATCGAAAAAGACGCCGCGCTGGAACGCCGCTTCCAGAAAGTGCTGGTGGATGAACCTTCAGTGGAATCCACGATCGCGATCCTGCGCGGTTTGCAGGAACGCTACGAACTGCACCACGGCGTGGACATCACCGACCCGGCCATCGTCGCTGCGGCGGAGTTGTCCAACCGCTACATCACCGACCGCTTTCTGCCGGACAAGGCCATCGACCTGATCGACGAGGCCGCCGCGCGCGTCAAGATGGAGATCGACTCCAAGCCCGAAGTGATGGACAAGCTGGATCGCCGCCTGATCCAACTCAAGATCGAGCGTGAAGCGGTGAAGAAGGAAAAGGATGAAGCCTCCAAAAAACGCCATGCGCTGATCGAAGACGAGATCAAAAAATTGGAGCGCGAATACGCCGATCTGGAAGAAATCTGGAAGGCGGAGAAGGGCGCGGCGCAGGGTGCCGCGAATCTCAAGGAAGAAATGGAGCAGGTGCGCGCCGAGATCGTGCGCCTGCAACGCGAAGGTAAGCTGGAAAAAGTGGCCGAGCTGCAATACGGCAAGCTGCCGCAACTCGAAGCAAAATTGAAAGAAGCCGCGCAGCGCGAGGCTGAAGGCGCTGGGCAGAAAAACAAACTGCTGCGCACCCAGGTCGGCGCGGAAGAAATCGCCGAAGTGGTGAGCCGTGCCACCGGTATTCCGGTATCCAAAATGATGCAGGGCGAGCGCGACAAGCTGCTGCATATGGAAGAGAAAATCCACGAGCGCGTGGTCGGGCAGGACGAGGCGGTGCGTCTGGTTTCCGATGCGATCCGCCGCTCGCGCTCCGGGCTGTCCGACCCGAACCGCCCCTATGGTTCGTTCCTGTTCCTCGGTCCGACCGGCGTGGGCAAGACCGAACTGTGCAAGGCGCTGGCCGGCTTCATGTTCGATTCCGAAGACCATTTGATCCGCATCGACATGAGCGAATACATGGAGAAACATTCCGTCGCGCGCCTGATCGGCGCACCGCCCGGCTATGTCGGCTACGAAGAAGGCGGCGGCCTGACCGAAGCGGTGCGGCGCAAACCCTATTCTGTGATCCTGCTCGACGAAGTGGAAAAGGCGCACCCGGACGTGTTCAACGTGCTACTGCAAGCGCTGGACGATGGGCGCATGACCGACGGCCAAGGCCGCACCGTGGACTTCAAGAATACCGTGATCGTGATGACCTCCAACCTCGGCAGCCAGATGATCCAGCAGATGTCAGGCGACGATTACCAGGTCATCAAGCTGGCGGTGATGGGCGAGGTAAAAACCTATTTCCGCCCCGAGTTCATCAACCGCATCGACGAGGTGGTGGTGTTCCACGCGCTGGACGAAAAGAACATCAAATCCATCGCGCGCATCCAGTTGCAGTATCTGGAAAAACGCCTCGCCGCGATGGAGATGAAGCTGGATGTCAGCGAAGCCGCCTTGTCGGAAATCGCCACCGCCGGTTTCGACCCGGTGTACGGCGCAAGGCCGCTGAAACGCGCGATCCAGGCGCAACTGGAAAACCCGCTGGCCAAGCTGATTCTCGAAGGGCGCTTCGCCGCGAAAGACACGGTCAAGGTGGATTGCAAGGGCGGGGTGATGAAGTTCGAGAAAGGGTAACAGGCATCAAAATAAGCAAGCGCATCCGTAAATTGATCCAAGAATACGGCACGGAGCAGGCGCAACGCATTGCCGAGATGCTGGGCTGCGAGGCATTCGTCACGGTATGCAAAGATCGCCATGAGAGGCCTTTGCGTGCGATCAGGCAAGCACCTGTAAAAAGGCCTGCATGAAGCAGGCCTTTTTGTTCACATCATTTGATGATTAACGCCCGGAGCGCAGCACTTCGATGCGTTCATCCAGCGGCGGGTGGGTCATGAACAATTTTGCGAACCCATGGCCGCCGGAGATGCCGAAGGCGGCAATTTTTTCCGGCAAGGCAGTCTGTTCGTGGTTAACTTTCAGGCGTTGCAGCGCGGCGATCATTTTTTCGCGGCCCGCCAGGTTCGCGCCGCCCGCATCGGCGCGGAATTCGCGCTGGCGCGAGAACCACATCACGATGACGCTGGCCAGCACGCCCAGCACCAGTTGCGCCACGATTTCCGCCGCAAACGCGCCCATGCCCGGGCCGCGCTCGTTTTTGAGCAACACGCGATCCACGAAGTAGCCGAACAGTTTGGCGAAAAATATCACGAAGGTGTTCACCACGCCCTGGATCAGCGCCAGAGTCACCATGTCGCCGTTGGCGACGTGGCTGATTTCGTGCGCCAGCACGGCTTCGGCCTCATCGCGGGTCATGCTGTGCAACAGGCCGGTGCTCACCGCCACCAGCGCGTCATTGCGGTTCCAGCCGGTGGCGAAGGCATTCACGTCAGGCGCGTCATAGACCGCCACTTCCGGCATGCCGATGCCCGCCGCTTGCGCCTGCCTGCGCACGGTTTCCACCAGCCAGCGTTCGGTCGGATCAATCGGGTTTTCGATGACCTGTGCGCCAACCATGCGTTTGGCCGACCATTTGGAGATGGCCAGCGAAACCAGCGAACCGGCAAAACCGATCACGGCAGACATCACCAGCAGTGCGCCAAAGTTGATGCCGCCGGTTTCGTTCAGCCAGCGGTCCACGCCGAGCAGCCGCAGTGTGATGTTGATTACGAACACCACCGCAAGGTTGGTCAAAATAAACAGGAAAATTCGTTTCATGCGTTTGTCTCCATCATCCAGAAATTACGGCGCGCAGTTTAACACCACCCGCTACTCTGCTTGTTATATGGGGCATATCCCCACTTTTTCAAGCGCACGGTTGGAGGGGTAAACCGCAAAGAAGTTCGCCCTCCCGACACGCATCTCCGGCATTGGAAAAATAAATTATGCCCCTGCAATATTTCACTATCGGCTGGAGAAATGGAGTTACCAGCCCGACTCGCGTTCCGGCGTGGCGGTGATTTTGTGGATGCTCAAATCCGCACCGTTGAATTCTTCTTCCGCATCCAGCCGGATGCCGACCAGTTTTTTCAGTACGCCGTACACCGCATAGCCGCCCGCGAAGGCGATCACCACGCCGAGCAAGGTGCCGCACAACTGCGCCATGAAGCTTACGCCGCCCATGCCGCCGAAGGCCTTGAGGCCGAATATTCCGGCGGCGATTCCGCCCCATGCGCCGCACAGGCCGTGCAGCGGCCACACGCCGAGCACGTCGTCGATCTTCCAGCGGTTTTGCGTGAAGGTGAACATCACCACGAACAACGCGCCCGCCACGCCGCCGACGAACAACGCCCCCAGCGGGTGCATCAGGTCGGAGCCGGCGCATATTGCCACCAGGCCGGCCAGCGGGCCGTTATGCACAAATCCCGGGTCGTTTTTGCCCGCCCACAATGCGGCGAGCGTGCCGCCCACCATCGCCATCAGGGAATTCACCGCGACCAGCCCGCTGATTTTGCCGATTTCCTGTGCCGACATGACGTTGAAACCGAACCAGCCCACCGTGAGAATCCACGCGCCCAGGGCGAGGAACGGGATGCTTGAGGGCGGGTGTGCCGAGATGCGCCCTTCCTTGGTGTAGCGCCCGCGCCGAGCGCCGAGCAGCAGCACTGCCGCCAGTCCGATCCAGCCGCCTACCGCATGCACCACCACCGAGCCGGCGAAATCGTGAAATTCCGCGCCGAAGCTCGCGTTCAGCCAGTCCTGGATACCGAAACGATGATTCCACGCGATGCCTTCAAAAAACGGATAGATGAAACCGACCAGCATGAAGGTTGCGGCCAGTTGCGGGTTGAAGCGGGCGCGCTCGGCGATGCCGCCTGAAACGATGGCCGGAATCGCGGCGGCAAAGGTGAGCAGGAAGAAAAATTTCACCAGATCGTAGCCGCTCTTTTGCGCGAGCTGTTCCGCGCCGGTGAAAAAATTCGCCCCGTAGGCGATGGTGTAACCGATGAAAAAATACGCCAGGGTGGAAACCGCAAAATCGGCCAGGATTTTGACCAGCGCGTTCACCTGGTTTTTTTTGCGCACCGTGCCCAGTTCCAGAAAGGCAAAGCCCGCGTGCATTGCCAGCACCATAATCGCGCCGAGCAAAATGAATAAGACGTCGTTGTTGATTTTCAGATTTTCCATGCTATCTCCTTTGGTGCGAATCGGGCTCATTTGGTGCGAACCGGATGAGGTATGCAAGATGTGTTCCACTTGCCCAACTCACTGATAGTTAAGCAAGACGTGATGTATCTGCGGGCAAAGGCGGTTCAGGGCAAACCGAATTGGTGCGTTTTTTTGAAGGCGCACCACTGTTTCGCACCAGAGCGGTGCGCGAAGACACGCCACTGTCAGCGCCAGCCGTTGAGGTATTTCTCCAGCCAGAACAGCCCGACGATGGTCTTGCTTTCGTTGATCTTGCCCAGGCGTATCCACTCGATCGCCTCGGGTAGGGATAACTCGAACACCTCCAGGAATTCGCCGTCATCCAGCTTGCGCCCCTGGTGGGCGAGGCCGCGCGCCAGAAAATATTCCATGCGCTCATCGGCATAACCGATGCACGGCCATGCTGTGGTGAGGTGGATCCACTCGCTCGCCACATAGCCGGTTTCTTCCAGCAATTCGCGTTGCGCGGTGAGCAGGGTATCTTCGCCGTGGTCGATTTTCCCTGCGGGCAGCTCGATGAATTCGCGCTGCGGCGCATAGCGGAATTGCCGTTCCATCACCAGATTGCCGTTGTCCAATATGGCCAGCACCGCCACCGCGCCGGGATGGGTGATGTATTCGCGGCTGCTCACTGCGCCGTCCGGCAGGAGCACGTTATCCTTGCGCACCCGCATGAAGCTGCCTTCGTACATCACGGTCGTATCCAGGCGGGTTTCTTTCAAATTCATTGCCGCTCCTTAATTAAGTGAGGTAAACCCCCGGTTTTGCCGGGGGACTAAGTAAGGTTTGACCGTGTGATACGGTCGTCACGATTTTGTTTGCATTTGTTTTGTTCCCTCCCTTTCAAGGGGAGGGCTA
>SCPW01000394.1 GCA_004298605.1 Gallionella sp. | reverse complement strand
CCGATGAAATGCATGGACCAGATCGCCAAGCCCAGTGTGATGCCGCCCGCAGTCATCCATATCCACGCCGAACGACCGCTGCTCTGGCGCATCCGCTGGGCATGGGTGAGCGCCGTGAACGAGCCGATCATCGCAACCAGCACGGACAACACGACCAGCGGGATATTCCAGACAATCGACAATTTATGCCTTTGCCCTTTCCGTTTGCTTGTGCTCGCGCAACTGCAAAACGACACCCCCGTCAAAATATCACGGGGGCTATGGACGCAAATGAACTTGCGGTTCAAAAGCCTACTCGCATCAGATACTTTTGGCAATTACGCATGATGGGCACGCGACACAGCAAAGTTGAGTAATGTCGGCAACCCACGTAAAATCGCCGCACTCGCGGGCATGGTTCGATGGTGGAACAGCAGCTTCCCAGGCTGCATATGACGGCCCGGTCACGTTCATCAACTTTTCACCTTACCGGAATTGAGCGCAAAATTGAAAGCGATTACCGTCAGCATTAACGGCGCGGCCCGCCAGCTTCCCGGTTCAACCAGCGTTGCCGCGCTCATCGGAGAAATGGGGCTGGCCGACAAGCGCATTGCATTGGAGCGCAACGGCGAGATCGTGCCGCGCAGCTTGTTCGCCACAGAGCAATTGGCGGATGGCGACAGGCTGGAAGTGGTCGTCGCGGTCGGCGGCGGCTGATAAACACCTTATCCAAAACAAAAAAGCCCCCGCACAACTGCTACGCTGTGCGGGAGCCTTAAAACAGGAACACAGCAATGAATGACAAACTGGTTATCGCAGGCAAAAACTACGCTTCCCGCCTGATGGTCGGCACGGGCAAATACAAGGATTTCGCCGAGACCAAAGCGGCGGTGGAAGCCAGCGGCTCGGAAATCATCACGGTCGCCATCCGCCGCAGCAACATCGGCCAGAACCCCGACGAGCCGAGCCTGCTGGAGATTTTGCCCCCGTCAAAATACACGCTGCTGCCCAACACTGCCGGTTGCTACACCGCCGATGACGCGGTGCGCACCTTGCGCCTGGCGCGCGAATTGCTGGATGGCCACAGCCTGGTCAAACTGGAAGTGCTCGGCGACCCGCAATCGCTGTACCCCAACGTGATCGAAACCGTTGCCGCCGCGAAAACGCTGGTGGCGGAAGGCTTTCAGGTGATGGTCTACACCTCGGACGATCCGATCATCGCCAAACAACTGGAGGACATCGGCTGCGTGGCGATCATGCCGCTGGCCTCGCTGATCGGCTCCGGCATGGGCATCCTCAACCCGTGGAACCTGCAACTCATCATGGAGCGCGTGCAGGTCCCGGTGATCGTGGATGCGGGGGTTGGCACCGCCTCGGATGCGGCGATCGCGATGGAGCTGGGCTGCGACGGCGTGCTGATGAACACCGCGATTGCCGGCGCGCAACAGCCGGTGCTGATGGCTTCGGCCATGAAGCAAGCGGTGGAAGCGGGCCGCTCCGCCTTCCTCGCCGGGCGTATGCCGAAAAAACTGTACAGTGCCAGCCCGAGTTCACCGATGGCGGGCATCATCGCTTCGACGCGCAATTAAATTGTAGGGGCGCGATTTATCGCGCCCTTGCTGTTTGTACGAATAGTTCAGGGCGCGATAAATCGCGCCCCTACAACCCATGGCCGACACCACCGATCTCAGCAACCGCCACATCCGCAGCTTCGTGTTGCGCCAAGGCCGCGTCTCACCGGCGCAGCAACGCGCTTGCGAGATGCTGTTGCCGCGTTTCGGCATTCCCTACGCCGCGCAACCGCTCGACCTGACACAAGCCTTTGGCCGCAATGCGCCGAAGATTTTGGAAATCGGTTTCGGCATGGGCGACAGCACCGCGACCATCGCGCTCGCCCACCCCGAAAATGATTATCTGGCGCTGGAAGTACACACGCCCGGCGTGGGCAATTTGCTCAAGCTGATCGATGCGCAACAGATCGGCAATATCCGCATCATCCAGCACGATGCCGTGGAAGTGTTGCGCGACATGCTGGGCGATGCTGCGCTGGACGGCGCGCATATTTTCTTTCCCGACCCGTGGCACAAAGCCCGCCACAACAAACGCCGCCTGATCCAGGCCACGTTTGTCGCGCAACTGGTACAGAAGCTCAAACCCGGCGGATACATTCACGCCGCCACCGACTGGCAGGATTACGCCGAACAGATACTGGCGGTGTTGGGCGCGGAGCCGTTGCTGGAGAATACGGCGGCGGATTACGCGCCGCGCCCCGCCTACCGACCGCTCACCAAGTTCGAACAGCGCGGCATCAATTTGGGGCACGGGGTGTGGGATTTGGTGTTCAAAAAACATCCGCGGGGGCGCGATGGCCATGCATAGCCATCGCGCCCCTGCGGTTTGGTTTTATCGCCTCAGGAATATCTCCAGCAGATCATTCAAAAACCGTTGCCCGAGCTGCGTCGGGGCGATGCGCTGATGGTCGCGGAATAACAGCCCGCGTTGCTCGGCTTGTTCCAGTTCGCGGCGGATGCCGGGCAGCGGCAGGCCGGTGCGTTCCTCGAACAGCACGCTGTCAAACCCTTCGTTCAGGCGCAGCGCGTTCAGCATGAATTCAAACGCCAGTTCGTCGCGACCAACTTCGTGCTCGCTTTGCAGCGGCGTGTCTTTTGCGGTTTGTTGCATGTACGCTTGCGGCTGCTTGTGGCGCATCTGCCGGATGATTTTATCGGGGAAGCTCAGCTTGCTGTGTGCGCCCGCGCCGATGCCCAGGTAATCGCCGAATTTCCAGTAGTTGAGGTTGTGCCTGGCGCGGCGGCCCGGCAGCGCAAAGGCTGAAGTTTCGTAGTGCTGATATCCGCTGGCCGCCAGCATTTCTTCGATGCGCTGCTGCATCTCGCCGCCCGCGTCATCGTCCGGCAACGCGGGCGGGTTGCGGTGGAACAGCGTGTTCGGCTCCAGCGTGAGGTGGTAGCAGGACAGG
>SCPW01000393.1 GCA_004298605.1 Gallionella sp. | reverse complement strand
CGGCAGCGCGCGGGCGGGTGTTGTAATTGGAGCTCATGCTCATTCCGTAAGCGCCTGCGGAAAGCACGGCCAGCAAGGATTGCGGCGCGATCGCCAGGTCGCGCGCATGACCGATAAAATCGCCGGTCTCGCAAATCGGCCCAACGATTTCGTAGATTAAAGAGTGCTTTTCACGTTCGCTTCCTCTCCCGCAAGCGGGAGAGGATTGAGGAGAGGGACTTCCCACCTGAAGAGGGTCGGCGAAAGGGGCGCGCAGCACCGGCACGATGTTGTGATAAGCGTCGTATAAAGCGGGGCGCATCAGATCGTTCATCGCGGCGTCCACGATGGCGAAATTTTTCTCTTCGCCATGCTTGAGATATTCCACGCGCGCCAGCAATACACCGGCGTTGCCGACCAGCACGCGGCCGGGTTCGAGTATCAGCTTTTCGCTGCGCCCATGCAGCGCGTCCAGCAATGCGCCGACATAATCCGCAATGGAGGGCGGCGTTTCGTCGCGGTAGCGAATACCCAGGCCGCCGCCCAGATCGAGATGCTCCAGATGGATGCCTTCGGCGGCCAGCTTGTCCACCAGCGCCAATATTTTTTCCGCCGCCGCGACGAACGGGCTGATTTCGGTCAGTTGCGAGCCGATGTGGCAATCCATGCCGGTAATGCGCAGATGCGGCAAGCGATGCGCTTTTCGGTACAGCGCGATCGCTCCGTCGTAGGCCACGCCGAATTTGTTTTGTTTAAGGCCGGTCGAAATATACGGATGGGTTTTTGCGTCCACGTCGGGGTTCACGCGCAGGCTGATCGGCGCGATCTTGCCCATGCTTGCGGCCACTTCATCGAGGCGTTCCAGCTCGGCCGCCGATTCGATGTTGAAACACAAAATACCTGCGTCCAGCGCCATGCGCATTTCCGCGACGGTTTTGCCCACGCCGGAAAACACCACCTTGCGCGCGTCGCCCCCCGCCGCCAGCACGCGCTGCAATTCGCCGCCGGACACGATGTCGAAGCCCGCGCCCAGGCGCGCGAACACATTCAGCACCGCCAGGTTTGAGTTGGCCTTTACCGCGTAGCAAACCAGGTGTTCGCGCCCCCGCAAGGCATCCGCGAACTGGCGGAAGCCATCGCTCAGCGCGGCGCGCGAATACACGTAGCAGGGTGTGCCAAACTGCGCGGCGATGTCCGACAGCGGCACTTGTTCGGCATAAAGCGCATCGTTTTGATAATGGAAATAATTGCTCATGGCTATTTTTGACTGGGTTATTTATTTGGCTGAGGGGCTGGTGAATTCGAAGATTGGGGCGCGGGGAGCGTGAGCGGGCCTTTGTGCCCGCAGCCTTGCAGCAGCAAAGCCAAACCTACGATAATGACCGAAACAATATCAAGACGCATGGCTACATCCCCAAAAAATTAACTGACCGGATTATAAAGGCTGACCATGACCGAAAGCGAATTCAACCGATTGGCCGATGCAGCGCTGGCGCGCATCGAAACGGCTATCGACCACTGCGATGGCGATGTCGGCTGCAACCGCAGCGGCAACGTGCTGGAGATCGAGTTCGACAATGGCCAGAAGATCATCGTCAACCGCCACGACACCAACCGGGAAATCTGGGTTGCCGCCAAATCTGGCGGGTTTCATTACGCGTGGCAGGATGGCCTGTGGCGCAGCCGGCGCGATGGCGGCGAATTATTCGGCAAACTTGTCGGGTTGTTTGCGGGGCAGGGGAAAAAGATAAGTTTCGATTTCTAATCCGTATTGGTCTCAAAGCGCGCAGGGTGGGGCACGCAAGTTCACCTCGGCCTACGCTTGCAATCCCCGGCGCACGCGTACACCAATCACCGCCCCATATTCGATCTTCCAAACCAGCGTATCGGCCAACGGCGCACCGGCAATTTTTGCCAGAATTGCGCGGATGCTGCCGCCGTGCGCGATCAGCGCGATGTTTTGCTGCGGCAGTTGCGCCACATCGTGCAAGCACGTTTGCACGCGCCGCATCAACTGCTGAGCCGATTCTCCGCCCGGCGGGGCGTAGCCCGGTACGTCGGCGGCCCAGGCGTCGATTTCGGTGCGTGCGATGTCGCCCCACGCTTTGCCTTCCCACGCACCGAAGTGTTTTTCCATCAGGCGCGCGTCGCTGCGCAGTTCGCGGCGCTGCGCTTGCGCCAGGTGTTCGGCCAGCCGGCGGGTGCGCTGTAGCGGCGAGGTGATGATGAGTTCCACAGGCGGCAGCCAGTGCAGAATGCCGTTCGCTTCTTTTTCGAAGCTGTCGGCCACGCCAATGTCGAGTTGCCCGTAACAGATGCCGGGCGCGATATGCGGCATCGTGTGGCGGATCAAATACAGGGTCTGCATCAGATAACAGCCAGCAAGCCCAGGTAGAACGCCAGTTCGCAAAGTTGCTGCACTGCGCCCAGGCAGTCGCCGGTGTAACCGCCCAGCCGTTTTTGCAGCCGCCATGCGAGGTAGGCGCGCATCAGGAATGCGGCGGCAACGGCGGTGAGCACGGAGGCGGGGTGAGGGCCTGCGATAAACAGGATGTCGAGCGGGGCGATGCCTGTGAGCAGCGCGATGGCGAAGCTGGTATGGCTGAGCTGTTGCGCGGCGGGTTTGGCGCGCGCGCTGTCGTCTTCGCGGATGTAGCGCTGGGTCAGCATGATGCTGGCCGCCAGCAGGCGGCTGATGGCATGGGCGGCGATGAGTGCGGCGGCAGCGAAGGGCAGCGAGTATTCGCCGCACAGCGCAAACAGCGCCTGATATTTCAGCAGCAACACGAGCACGAGGGTGATCGCGCCGTAAGCGCCGACGCGCGAATCTTTCATGATCGCCAGCGCTTTTTCCTTGCTGTGGCCGCCGCCCATGCCGTCGGCAAAATCGCTCAGGCCGTCTTCGTGGAAAGCGCCGGTGGCGAGGATGCCCGCCGCCATGCTCAGCCCCACCGCCAGCGACAGCGGCAACACTTGCGCGCCCAGCCACAGCGTCGCCGCAGAAAGCGCGCCCACGCAGATGCCGACCAGCGGGAAGTAGCGCGCGGCCTGGTCGAGTTGTTGCGCGGAATGGCCGACCCACGCGGGCACCGGGATACGCGTGAAGAATTGGATGGCGGTGAGAAATAAACGCAGTTCTCGCAACATGGCCTGCGGGGGGAATAAAAGCCCGGGAAGACTAGCAGCGACCGCCCGGGCTGTCCAGCCGCAAGGCGGCCAAGGTTAAAAGGTGGCAGGCTGCCGGGAATTTTTCATCGGGCCAATTCGCCTCCTGCCCGCTGCTTTACAAGAAACGCAAAGCTCGGCATCATGCTTGGCAACATTAGAGAGTGGCCCCGAGGGAGACGCTATGGCTGTCGCACCAAAAACTGCAAAGGCGAAAGAGTATTCCTACCTCTGGGAGGGGAAAGACAAATCCGGCAAGCTGGTAAAAGGTGAAATGCGCGCGCCCGGCGAAGCCAGCATATCCGCCCATCTGCGCCGCCAGGGCGTCAATGTTCTAAAAATAAAACGCCTGCGCGGCAGCACCAAGCCCGTCACCGCAAAAGACATCGCGCTGTTCACGCGCCAGCTCGCCACCATGCTGAAATCGGGGGTGCCGCTGCTGCAAGCGTTCGATATCGTCGGCAAGGGTCACAGCAACCCATCCGTGTCGCGGTTGCTGTTCGACATCAAATCCGATGTGGAAACCGGCAGCAGCCTGCAGCAGGCCTTCAAAAAATACCCGCTGTATTTCGACGAGTTGTACTGCAACCTGATCGGCGCGGGTGAAGCGGCGGGTATCCTGGATACGCTGCTGGACCGTCTGGCGACTTACCAGGAAAAAATTCAGGCCATCAAAAGCAAAATCAAATCGGCGTTGTTCTACCCGGTTTCCATCATCGTGGTGGCGTTCATCATCACCGCCGTCATCATGATTTTCGTGATTCCGGCATTCAAGGAATTGTTCTCCAGTTTTGGCGCCGATTTGCCGGCGCCGACATTGTTCATCATGGCGGTTTCG
>SCPW01000392.1 GCA_004298605.1 Gallionella sp. | reverse complement strand
TGGCTGTGCCGGATAACACCAATGCGTCGTCGTCGACTACCAGCAATTTTTTTCCGGCCAGCGGCGATTTCCCGGATACATGATCGTGATCGGGCGGCGATTGAATGGTAGCTGCGGGCACTCTGCCATGGCGGGGCGCAATCGGCGTCTCCAGGGCAAACACTGACCCTTTGCCGGGTGTGGAGCGCAATTCGATGCGATGCCCGAGCAATTTCACCAGGCGGTCCACGATGGCCAACCCCAACCCCAGCCCTTTGTTTGCGTCCAGTTGGGGTTGTGTCAACTGGAAGAACTCGCGGAATATGTTTGCCTGGTCGATTTTGGAAATACCGACGCCATTGTCGCGCACTTCGATACGCAGGAGACGCCCGCGCCGGCGGCACGCGATCATGACGCAGCCGTTCGGGCGGGTATAGCGGATCGCGTTGCTTACCAGATTCGTCAGGACACGTTCCATCAGTAGCGGATCGCTGATGATGGATCCGGAAAATGGCCGGATGACCAGCCGGATATTTTTGATGCCGGCAAGCATCCGGTAATCCGCCGCAACATGTTCCAGCATGGCATTCACGTCGCAGGTTTGCATTTGCGGGACAACCGCGCCCGCATCCAGTTTGGAAATATCGAGCAAAGCATTCAAAAGCGTGGAGAGCGCCTCGGTGGAATGCGCCACCTGCCCGACCAGATGTTGCTGCCCGGAATCGGTTACTTTGCGTTGCAGTTCGGCAACGTATAAGCCCAGGGCATGCAGCGGCTGGCGCAAATCATGGCTGGCCACTGCCAGAAAGCGGCTCTTGTCATGGCTGGCGCGTTCCGCCTCGTCTTTTTTGGCCCGCAAGGCCTGTGTCGCTTCATCTATCCGCTGCTGCAAAACGGTGCGGTCTCCATGCAGTTGGGCGGCCATTTCATTCATGCCTTGCGCCAGAATGGCCAATTCATTCACGCGCGTCGGCAGGGTAACGCGCGTATCGAGTTTGCCTGCGCCTATCGCCTGCACGGCTTCGCTGAGCCTGCGGATCGGGTAGGCGATGCTGCGGCTGGCGAGGTGCAGCAGGTAAAAAGAAAACACCAGGAACAACGCGGTCGCAATCGCCGTAACCCTGAACATTTGCGCCTTGATCTCTCCGGTGCGAAGCTTGCTCATCTCCATGACAATCGCCCCTACCGGATGGACAGCCGGATTTACATCGGTGCTATCCAGCGCGATTTGGGCCGGGATAATCGGGTGGTAAATCCAAAAACTCTGTTCGTCGTCGCGTATCCGGGGCTGTAAAATAATCGCGTCCTCGATCATTTGCCTGCCGGTTTTCATATCCGCTTCAGGAAATGCATCGTTTGGCGGCCTGGAAAATTTCCCCGCGCTGATCAGAATTTCCGAGGCTGAATTCAAGAAAATCAACCCGCGCACATCCGGCTGTTGCAAGGCTCCATTGGCGGCATTCTGCAAAAATGCCTGATTGTTTGAAAATACGCCGTACTCGCCGCTTGCGACGAGTTGGTCCGCAATCAGTTCTCCGCGTTTCAGCAAATCCTGGTCCAGTTCGGAAAAACGGCTATACAGGAAAAAGGATTCCAGCCCGATCACTATAATCAGCAGCGGGATAAGCGTCAGCAATGTGACGTGCTGGCGGATACCGTATCGTTTCATCGTCTCCCCTCCCCTGTTTTATCCATGCGCCTGCGTATTGTTTCCGGTGAATCCAGTGCGATCCCCAACGAGTGCGCCACCTGTTCGTTCAGGCCGATGCTGAACGATTCGGGGTATTGCGGTTCGGGCAGCCGCCTGTTTTTTGCGAATGAAGCGATGGCCTCGCCGGTTTGCACGGCAAGTTGCTCGGGCGTGGAAAAAATGGCGCACAGCGCGCCGGCATTCACGTAGGCCTGCGAAATGCCGATCATCGGGGTTTTGTGCCGGTAGCTGGTCAACAGGATGTTGCGCACATTGCCGCTGCTGTAAATCGCGCTATCGGGAACCGCCAGCAACAAATCGCTCGCGCCCAGAACATCGTCCAGTGTGGCGAACAGGGTTTCGGCAGACCGTACCGGTTGGGCGGCAAGCGACAGCCCGCGTCCGGCGATGTTCTGGCGCAGGCCGGCGAAGTCCAGGTGCGTATCCGGCGAATACAACAGGCCAATTTTGCGGCGACCGGGAAGTGTCGCCTGGATGAAATCGAGTTGCCGGTCCCATGGCTGGTCGATATAGATCGCCGATGCCGCCACGGGCCGCTGCTGTAGAGGCCGCTTTTCGAGCAGAGCCTCGTAACCTGCCCTGGGAATCATTACGCCCAGCACCGGCGCGTTTGAATTGGCGATGGCCGACTCGACCGCTTTCATACCGACGGCCACAACCAGATCCGTGTTTATGCTGTTGATAAACTGCGGCCCGGAAACGGCCACATTGGCTTTGCTTGCGGCAAGCGCCTTGTCGAGCGCGACCGAGAATTGCTGGTAAGGCGGGTTATTTCCGCTCAGCACCAGGTGGACATTCAGTGTTTCCGCCCGGGCCGCAGCCGCCAGCAGCGCGATTGCGCC
>SCPW01000391.1 GCA_004298605.1 Gallionella sp. | reverse complement strand
ATGCGGCGATTGATCTGGCCAGACAGTGCGAGCAGGCCGCGCTGGATAGTGATGCGCGCATCGGCAATTCGGAAGGCGCGACGGTGAATGTGCATGAAGCGCAGTTCGTCCACGCCAACAGCCTCGGCTTTATCGGCGGCTATCCAACCTCGCGCCACAGCCTCAGTTGCGCGGTGATCGCCGGAGAGGGTGATGCGATGGAGCGCGATTACTGGTATTCGGTGGCGCGCGATGCCGGGGATTTGCTGGACGCGCGGCAGCTCGGGCGCATCGCCGCCGAGCGCGCGGTGCGGCGTCTGGGCGCGCGGCAACTGGAGACCATGCAAGTGCCGGTATTGTTCGAAGCGCCGATCGCATCCGGTTTGCTGGGCAGTTTTGTCAGCGCGGTGAGCGGCGGCAGCCTATACCGCAAATCCTCATTTCTGCTGGATCAACTCGATCAGCCAGTTTTTGCGCCGCATATCAACATTGAAGATGTACCGGAGATACGCAAAGGCCTGGCCTCCAGCCCGTTTGACGACGAGGGCGTGCGGGTCCGGCGGCGGGTTATCGTTGAAGACGGCGTGTTGCGCGGCTATTTTCTCGGCAGCTACTCGGCGCGCAAACTGGGGCTGCGCACCACCGGCAACGCGGGCGGCAATCACAACCTGATCCTGAAGCCGTCGGGTGAGGCATCCGGCGGGCAGGATTTTGCCGGGCTGTTGAAAACCATGTCGCGCGGGCTGCTGGTCACGGAATTGCTGGGCAGCGGCATCAACGCCGTGACCGGCGATTATTCGCGCGGTGCGGCAGGGTTTTGGGTGGAGCATGGCGAGATCCAATACCCGGTGCAGGAAATCACCATCGCGGGAAATTTGAAAGACATGTTCCGCAACATCGTCGCGGCGGGCAACGACGTGCTGGTGCAAGGCTCGCGCCAGTGCGGCTCGATACTGGTGGATGGCATGACCGTTGCGGGGCGGTAGGGCCGGGCAGCCTGCCGGGCTTGTGTTTTTATGCTTTTCCGGGTCGTATATCGTTTGCGCAACATGGTAGAATTTGCGCGTTTTCCGCTTTCATTATTTGCTTTCATCATTTCAGGAGCAGCCGCCATGTTCTCCAGCAAAAATACCGCCGCCCATACCGGCCTTATGAAACGCCATACCCGTATTTCCCTGCTCGCCATAGCGCTATTGGGCGTCGGGGTATTTGCGCCGCCGCTGGCCGCCCCGGTTTTTGCCGCCGATACTGTCGGCGCACAGAAGAAAAAATCACCGATTGCTCCCGCCGACGCCGCCAGCATCCAGAAAAAGAAACAGGATTACGAACGCCTCGCCGCCAGCGTCAAGGCGCTGTCGGGCGCGCTCGACCGCGAATCGCAGAAGGCCGGCATCGACAACACCGAGGTGCTCGGCAATGTCGCCTCGCATTTGAAAAAGGCCGCACAGCTTGCCGCGGCAGGCGCATATGACAAGGCGCGCACGGTTCTCGACGAGGGCTACCACACCCTGACGGTGGCGATTGTCACGCTCGAAAACGCCAAAAATCGGGGCATGGCAACCGGGCGGCCCAGCCCGGTTGTCACCCTCGACCCCAAGGTTTCCGCAGCCGAACAGCGTAAATTTGTCGCGCGCGAAATTGACACCAACAAGGCTCTGGTCGATGCGCTCAAGCACCAGAACGACGACAAGAAAGGCGGCAAAGACGGCGACATCGCCTCGATTGAGGCCGCCGCCGCCGAAGCCGCCGCCGCGCTGGACGCAGGCGATATCGCCCGCGCCGGCACGCTGATTCACGACGCCAATTCGCGCGTCAAGGCAGACATCGCCAGCCTGCAAAAACCACCGACCATGCAGTCGGGCAGCGCCGCGAACGAAGCGTTGCAGCGCCAGGAGGGAGGCGCGAAGTCGGCTGAAATCGCACGAAGCGGTTATGTCAAGCGCAAGGAAAGCGTCGTCGCGCTGCTGGAAGCGGGCAAGCGGATCGAAGGCGCCGAAGGCCAGAAAGGCTCCTCGCATCCCGAGTTGTCGATAGCCGAGGACATACTCAAAGAAGCGGAGGCGCTTGCCGCTGTCGAACGGTTTGCCGAAGCCAAGATCCAAATTGACCTCTCCTACCTGCTGGCAAAAGATGCGGTGCGCAGCTTGCGCGGCGGCAAAAAGCTGAGAGCCGACAAAAATTTTGCCACCAAGGCCGACGAGTACAAGTACGAGCAGGCACGCAATGACGATTACCAGGAACTGATGTCCAAACTTATCAGCGACAAGACAGATCCGACCTGGACGCAAATATTTGAGAAAGCGCGCAACCTGCGCCGCGATGCCGATGGCGCGTCAAAGTCCGGGAATTTTGAGTCGGCCCTGCGCAAAATCGATGAATCCACCGCCGCGCTGAAAACGCTGTTGCGCCGCGCCGGTTTTCCGATTATCTGGCGCAAGCCGTAGGGGGCGCGCGGCTTTTTCCCGGGATTGCGGGGCGCATGTGCGCGGCAATCCTGACGGGCATGGCGCGGGCGGCGGAGCCAAGGTGAACCCGAATAAGGGCGCCATATAAAATATTATCTATTTTTTACTATACTTAGGAGTTGACACCATGTTTTCCAGCAAAAAAACCGCTGTCCATGACGGCCCCATGAAACGCCGCACCCGCGCTTCCCTGCTCGCCCTCGCCTTGCTGGGTACCGCCGGAATGCTTGCGCCGCCGCTGGCCGGCACGGCTTTTGCCGCCGCCGACAATGCCAGCATCATGCTGAAGAGGAAAAAACTGCCGCAGACCGCCCCGGTGGACGACGCCGCCAGCATCCAGAAAAGGAAACAGGAGTACGAGCGCCTCGCCGCCAGCGTCAAGGCGCTGTCGGGCGCACTCGACCGCGAATCGCAGAAAGTCGGCATCGACAACGCCGAAGTTATCGGCAAGGCCGCGTTGCGCTCGAAGGAAGCCGCACAGCTTGCCGCGACAGGCGCATATGACAAGGCGCGCCTGGTTCTCGACGAAAGCTACCACAACCTGACAGCAGCGATTGTCACGCTCGAAAACACTAAAAACCAGGGCGCAGCGGCCAGCCGCCCCAGCCCGGTCGTCACCGCCGACCCAAATGCTTCCATCGACCAACAGCGTGAATTCGTCACGCGTGAAATTACTACCAACAAAGCGCTGGTCGATGCACTCAAGCGCCAGAATAAAGACAAGAAAGGCGATAAGGAAAGTGAAATCGTTTCGCTTGAAGCGGACGCGTCCGAGGCAGCCGCCGCGTTGGAAGCGGGCGACATCGCCCGCGCCGGCACGCTGATTCACGACGCCAATTCGCGCGTCAAGGAAGCCATCGCCAGCCTGCAAAAGCGCCCGACCGAAGTGGCGCAGCAGCATGAAGAGGGGGTGGGCGAGGATATCCGGAACAGTTATATCAAACGCAAGGAAAGCGTCGCCGCGCTGATGGAAGCAGGCAAGCGGATAGATCACGACAGGGGCACCTCGCACGCGGATTTTGCCAAGGCTGAGGCGCTGATCAAGGAAGCCGAAACGCTTGCTGCCGCCGAACGTTTTGCCGACGGCAAGGCCCAGCTCGACCGCGCTTACCTGCTGGTTAAAGGCACCATGCGCGGCATGCTCAACGGCAGGGAAGTGACAGCGGGCAAACCCGCTGCCGCCAAGACCCCGACACGGCGGGTAAAAGCAAAAACCGAGGCGCAACATTGATTGTCGGCGCCTGGCCGCCGGGATCATTCCGGGGCGGTCTGTAGCACCCGGCGCAGGCGTTTTGAAACACGCCTGCGCCGTTTTCGCGCTTACCCCGCGCAGTTGCCCGGAGCCAAGTGGGTGCTGCTGGACGCCCGCGGTAAAACCCGCGCCTTCCCGTTTTCGATACTCCAGGAATAACCGCCATGTTTTCCAGCAAAAACACTACCGCCTAAGCCGATCCGGAATTGTGGGCAGCCATCCAGAATGAATATGCTCTGTGTTCTCTGTGGCTTGAATTGAGGTTTTTAGGATTAATCGAGGCATCTCAGTTTTAAGTTTAACCAAACGTTGGCGTCCATTTTTTTCGGTCTACCTCATCAACGCCTCTGCACTAACGCCGTTTCTGCACCCACTCAATCAGCGCATCCTGCGCCGCTTGCCCGTATTTTGCATTCGGGTGATTGATGATAAACACCACTATCCATTGTTTGCCACTTTTCGCATGGACATAACCGGCAATGGATTTCACGCCTTCCAGCGTGCCGGTTTTGAGGTGTGCATATCCGGCAATTTCGCTGTTCTTGAAACGTTTTTTCACCGTGCCATCCATGCCCAAGATCGGCAACGAGGCCTCCAGTTCGGCTGAAAATGGGCTGTTCGAGGCGCGTTGCAATAGCTCGGCGAGGTGTTGTGCGCTGATGCGCTCCGTGCGTGACAATCCCGCGCCGTTCTCCAGCGCCAGTTCGGGAAAATTCATTTTTTGATCGGCCAGCCATTGCTGCGTGATCGCGGTGCTGCGCGCGATGCTGGCGGGTGCGCCATCTGCTGCGCCCAGCGTGAGGA
>SCPW01000390.1 GCA_004298605.1 Gallionella sp. | reverse complement strand
CTTTATCCCGATGGCCATCGCCACCGGCACCGGCGCGGAAGTGCAGCGCCCGCTGGCCACCGTCGTCATCGGCGGGATACTGTCATCGACGGCGCTGACCTTGCTGGTGCTGCCGATCCTGTACCGGCTGGCCTACCGGAAAGAGGAAGAAGCGGGCGCTGTCCGGGGCGCATAAACCTTGTGCCCCCGCGCTACAGGTTTTTGAGAATGAAAGGAAATACGATGAAAAAATTCTATTTGAATATACTGGCGATCCTGCTGTTAACCGGCTGCGCCAGCCATGTTCACCGGATGGACGGGGAACATGGCGCACCGTTCATTGGCGGGGAGCTGGTTCATGACAGCGGAGAGGGCAACCGTCTCGCGCTGGAGATGTCGGGCCGCCGTTACGAGTCCCGTGGATTTGCCGTCGGGCGCCAGACCAATTTGGCGGCTCTGCGCAAGCGCTATTACGGTGTCGACCCGAAGCACTGGAAGCGGATTCTTTCCGGGCTCGATACCGATCATGCGACTTATTCCATCGAGACGATTGCCATATCGGCGGAAGGGCATGAAGTCTCGTGCCGCTTGATGTGGAAGCACGGTGCGAAGCCGGCGGGCGTATGCGCGGATCAGGCTGGAACAGAGTTCCCGGTACGTTTTGAGTAGTGTTCGAGGATACCCGCAGCGTACAAAAATCTTTTCGAGGTAAATCACGCCCGAGTTTTATCTTTGGAATAAAATTGGAACCGATGGCCGTATAGTGAGGTTTGGTTGCGCGCCTTTGATGGATGCTCCGGAACGGCGGCACGGGTCGCGCCAGGGAAACCGAGTGTGAGAGGAGGCAAGAATATGATGTTCCGAGATCGTGAAGATGCTGCAAACAGGTTGGCGGAAGCACTGGCGCAATATCGTGGCCAGCATCCGCTGGTACTGGCCATTCCGCGCGGCGCGGTGCCAATGGCGAAAATTATTGCCGGGGCGCTGGGCGGCGATGTGGACGTGGTTCTGGTGCGCAAACTGCGCGCGCCGGGTAATCCAGAATTCGCCATCGGCTCGGTGGACGAAACCGGCTGGACCTATCTCGGCGACTATGCCGGGCGGGTGGCGGGTAGCCAGCAATACATCGAATCCGAAAAGGCCGCACAGATTGAAGTGATGCGCGGGCGGCGCGCCAGCTACACCCCGATACGCCCGCCGCTGGATCCGGCGGGGCGCATCGTCATCGTGGTGGACGACGGTCTGGCGACCGGCTCCACCATGATCGCCGCGCTGCACGCGCTACGCGCCAAATCCCCGAAAAAACTGGTTTGCGCCGTGCCGGTAGCCCCACCGGATACGCTGGAAAAAGTTTCGCCCTACGCCGATGAAATGGTGTGCCTGAGCGCACCGGAACTGTTTTATGCGGTGGGACAGTTCTATCAGTCTTTCCCCCAAGTGAGCGACGAGGAAGTGGTGGAGTTGCTGGCTTCTTAGCCCTACTGTGCCACAAAGTGCTGAAGGGCGCATTGTGGCACAGTAGAGTTAGCTGGATCCATGCGTTGTAGCGGGGTATGGCTGGCCGGAAAAGCGTTGCAACCGGACATCGAGAATGTGGGCTTCACCCGCTTCAAGGCAATTTATACGCGAATGGAATCACAGGTTCCGCACAAACCATTCCGCCGCGCTGCCTGCGGCCTGTTGCAGCGTGCCGGGTTCTTCAAACAAATGGGTCGCACCGGGAATCAGGGTGAGTTCTCTCTCGCAGTTCATCAGCGCATAGGCCTGCTGGTTCAACTCGATCACGCCGTAATCCGCGCCGCCGACGATCAGCAGGGTCGGGGCGGTTACGCGGCTCAGGGCGGCTTCTCCGGCG
>SCPW01000389.1 GCA_004298605.1 Gallionella sp. | reverse complement strand
AATGTCTGCCACGGCGATGCCCCCAGATCGCGCGCCGCCTCGAAGATGCTCTCATCGAGACCGGCCAGGGCTACGCGCACCACGACGGTTGCAAAGCCGATGGAAAACGTGATGTGGGCGAGCACGATGGACAGCATGCCGAGCGTGAGATTCAGCACCTGGATGAAAAACAGCAGCAACGACACGCCGAGCAGGATTTCCGGCATCGCCACCGGCGCCAGCGCCATGAAGTTGAGCAACTTGAAGTCATAGCGGTGGATGGCGATACCGGCCATGGTGCCGAGCACGGTGGCGATCAGGCTGGACGCCAGCGCGATGAACAGCGAATTTCCGGCGGCGAGCAGCATCTCCTCATCGTGCAGCAGCACCTGGTACCAGTGCAGAGTGAAGCCCACCCATTCGGCGTTCAGGCGCGAATCGTTGAACGAATAAGCGACGACGATGGCGAGCGGCAAGTACAGAAAGGCATATACCGCCAGCGCCGCCGCCCACAGCCACGGCCCCCTACGCACGTCCGCCCTCACACATAGCCACCCCGGCGCGCGCCGAGTTTGGCGATGAGCCCGGCGATCAGCAATACCACGATGGTCAGCATGATCGACAGGGTGGAACCGAACGGCCAGTCGCGTGTCCCGAGGAATTGCTCCTTGATAAGGTTGCCGACCAGCATGTCGCCGGTACCGCCCAGAATTTCCGGAATCGCAAACATGCCGAGCACCGGAATGAACACCAGCGCGGAGCCGGAAAACACCCCCGGCAGCGAGAGCGGGAAGGTCACGCGCCAGAACCGCTGCCAGGCATTCGCGCCCAAATCCTGCGCCGCGTCGAGCAACGACGGATCGTGTTTTTCCAGGTTGGTATACAGCGGCAACACCATGAAGGGCAAATGTACGTACACCAGAGCGATCAGCACGGCGAACGGCGAAAACAGCAACTGCACCGGCGCGATGCCGAGCAGGTGCAGCGCGCCGTTGAGCAGTTGGCTCAACGCCGATTGTGGCCCGAGCAGGATCATCCAGGCGTAAACGCGGATCAGGAAATTGCTGGCGAACGGCAGGATCACCAGCAGCACCATCAGGTCGCGGCTTTTCTTCGGGCTGCGCGCGATCAGCAGCGCCAGCGGATAAGCCATAGCCAGGCAGATCAGCGTGGCGGCAAGCGCCATGAAAATCGATTTGACGAAAATTTCGCCATAAATCGGGTCGCCGAAAAAGAACCGGTAAGTTTCCAGCGTGACCCCGTGCAAGACATTAGGGTCGGCGGCGGCCAGCGGCGCCAGCCCGCCAAATTCGCCCGGGTAGCGGAATGAGGCGAGCGCCATGATCGCGCCGGGCGCGACAAACAACAGCAGCAAAAACAAAAACGGTGGGCCGCCCACCAGATACCGCGTCAGGCGCGCGCCGGGAGCAGGTTTGCGCCCGGGCTCAGCCATGCAAAAACACCCCGGCATCATGCCGCCAGCCGACCTTGACCGCATCGCCCACCTCGAACAGTTCGGCGCGCCCCGGCGCGGAATTCGGTAACAGCGCTTCGATCATTGCGCCATTCGCGAGCATGACCCTGTACACGCTGACATCGCCCTGATAGAGCAGGCTGTGTACCACGCCGGAAAAATGGTTTTTCAGTTCGTCCAGCTCGCCATGCACGCCGATGCGCACCTGCTCCGGGCGAATCGCGTAGCCCCCGCGGTCTCCGGCAGCCGCCCCTTTCAGCGGCGGCGCGATGATTTCACCCAGCCCGGAAACGGCAAGGCGCAGATGGCTGTGTGCATGCTCAGTCACCTGCGCGTCAATCATGTTGATGTGCCCGATGAAATCGGCAACGAAGCGGTTACGGGGAAACCCGTATAATTTCGATGGTTCGTCCACTTGTTCCACCTTGCCCCGGCTCATCACCGCAATGCGGTGCGACAGCGCCAGCGCCTCGGCCTGGGCGTGGGTCACGAACACGAAAGTAATCCCCACTTCGCGTTGCAGGTTAATCAGCTCGACCTGCACTTCTTCGCGCAGCTTGGCGTCCAGCGCGGCCAGCGATTCGTCGAGCAGCAGCAGGCGCGGGCGGTTGACCAGCCCGCGCGCCAATGCCACGCGCTGCTTCTCCCCGCCGGAAAGTTCGCGCGGATAAGCGTCCGCCTTGTCGGCCAAGCGCACCTGCTCCAGCGCTTCCCGCAATCGTCCCCGAATTTCCGTCGGCGGGCAGCGCGACATCCTGAGCGGAAAAGCGATGTTCTCCGCCACCGTCAGGTGCGGGAACAGCGCGTAGCTCTGGAACACGGTATGGATCGGGCGCTTTTCTGCGGGGGTGCCGGCAAGGTCTTTGCCATCCAGCAATATTTGCCCGGCATCGGGCAAATCGAAACCGGCGATCATGCGCAGCAGGGTGGTTTTGCCGCAGCCGGAAGGGCCGAGCAACGTGAAGAATTCGCCCGCCTCGATGCTCAGGCTGACATTATCCAGCGCGACGAAATCGCCGAAGCGGCGTGTGACGTTCCTGATTTCGAGTTGGGCCATATCGTGCTAACCGCAAGTCTGGATGTGCAACCTTACTCTAACCGATATTGGCCTTCAAGGCTGCGACGCGATATCCCTCACAGCACGAACCCCTCACAGCACGATCGACAACGATGCAATTGAATATGCGCCAACAAGATATACTTCGCTGGCCGGGGGCATCATGAAAACCGCTAAATTGTTCCAAAATGGACAGAGCCAGGCCGTCAGACTGCCAAAAGAATTCCGCTTCGAAGGCGGAAAGGTCTTCATCAAAAAAACCGGCAATGCGGTCGTGCTCATACCGGCTGCGCATTCCTGGGATTCCCCACTGGATAGCCCGGACAATTCACTCCCGACTTCATGGCTGAGCGCAACCAGCCGCAACAACTGACATTGGTCACGAATAATACGCGGGAGTTTAAGCGTGTCCCCAAGCTTGTGGCCGTTGACTGGATCAAGAATGATGGTTAGCCAAGGTATTCGTGGCCGCCGCGTTACATGAATGGGGAAGGGAAAATAGAATTGAGGTTCACGATTATTCCGCATTGGCCCTGCCATTAGCTGGCTTCGAGCTTGTCGGAAATTTTTACATGCAACGGTTCGTGGCAACGGTACTTACCGATAAGTCATTGAGCAAAAAAACGATCACGAGGGCGGCGCAAATGTTGCTTTCTACTATCGTTTCAGCACAGCATCTATTAACCGGGACACTCCAATGAAGAAAACGCTTTACTCCGTCGGTCTAGCTGCAGCTCTTATCCCCTGCGCTGCCCAAGCAGCCCCCACATACCTGATTGACTCTGCGGCTAGCTACGTGGATGCGCTGGTTCCGGTCTGGACATCACAGCCCAGCTATTTCGTCGGGATATCCGACCCCACCCAGCCGCTACCCCCGCCAACCTTTGACTGGGCTTTGAGCTGGACAACGCAGCGGTTCAGCCTCAGCGGAAGTTTCACACTGGGCGAGGAGGTTTCACCTTTCGTTCCGATGGTCTCACATCTCAATCTGTCGAACGTCGCGGTCCAGACGAACACTCCTGCCTACACCGGCTTTTTTCTGCCTTCATTCGTCACACGCACTGGCGTTGCAGTGGAAAGAAGTGAGTGGGTTGGCTGGTCGGACCCGTTCTACGGCAACTCCTTCATCTGCGGCTGCATGATGCTAGGTCCTTGGTTCGAGTATCAAGGCAGCTTCGACGGTACAACCTTCGACTTGGTCGGCAGCCAAGTCAACGTCTCTACACCCATGATGAGCATGTTCTTGGGCATACCCGAGCAGCCGCAACTCACCGACGCCGACCTTGCGGCGTCCGCCGGTATTTTCTCCTTCAGCTTGCGCGCCAGCGCCGCAGCCCCTGAACCCGCACCGCTTGCCCTTATCATCATCGGCCTTGCGGGCCTCGCTGCCCTGCGCCGCAGCAGCCGCGACGCATACGGCGCTAATTGACGAAACTGCATTAAAGGCACGCCCAATGGTGGCATTGGGGACATGCCGCAGTTTTTCTTGGCTGTAAAGATCAAAGACAATTGGAGTGCGCTGACGTGTCCGCGAACTCCATAGTAATTACCCCAACTGCTGCCCATGCTCGCGGGTGGCGTGGAACTGCACTTTCGGCCAGCGTTCCATCGCGAGGCGCAGGTTCACGCCGGTGTCGGCGAGGTAGGCGTAGTTGCCGTCCACGTCCTTGGCCAGGCGGTTCTGGTTGGCTTTGACGAATTCGTTGAGGTGCGCCGCGTCGGGGCAGGTCACCCAGCGTGCGGTGTGGATGCCGGCGCGCTCGAATACCGCGTCCACGCCGTATTCGGATTTCAGGCGATGCTCGACCACTTCAAACTGCAACTGGCCGACCGCGCCGATCAGCGGGGTGTTATCCACCAGCGGCGAAAATACCTGTACCGCACCTTCTTCGCCCAACTGGCGCAAGCCTTTTTCCAGTTGCTTGGCCTTCATCGGATCGCGCAGGCGCGCGCGGCTGAACAGTTCCGGCGCAAAATAGGGGATGCCCTTGAAGGTGAGCGCCTCGCCTTCGGTGAGCACGTCGCCGATTTGCAACTGTCCGTGGTTGTGTACGCCGATGATGTCGCCCGCGTAAGCTTCGTCCATGCGGGTGCGCTCGTTGGCCATGAACGTCACCGCATTGGCGAGTTTCATTTCCTTGCCGGTGCGGCGATGTTTGACTTTCATGCCCGAGCTGTAGCGGCCGGAACAGACGCGCAGGAAGGCGATGCGGTCGCGGTGGTTCGGGTCCATGTTGGCTTGGATTTTGAACACGAAGCCGGTGAAGGCCGGTTCGGTGGGCTGCACGATGCGCACATCGGTGGCGCGCGGCAGCGGCGCGGGCGCCCAGTCCACCAGCGCGCGCAGCACTTCGCGCACGCCGAAGTTGTTGATGCCCGAGCCGAAGAATACCGGCGATTGCTGGCCGCGCAGGAATTCCTGCAAATCGAATGATGCGCCCGCACCGCCAATTAACTCGGCCTCATCGCGCATGGTCCGCATCTCGCTCGGACACTGTGCCGCGAGCTGGTCGATCTGCGCCCCTTGCAATACTTCTACCTCCTGTCCGGCCTTGGCTTCGCCCGGCAAAAAACGCAGCACTTCGTCATTCAGCAAGTGATACACGCCCTGAAAGCGTTTGCCCATGCCGATCGGCCAGGTTACCGGCGCGCATTTGATTTTCAGCACCTGCTCGATTTCGTCCAGCACTTCCAATGGCTCGCGCACTTCGCGGTCCATTTTGTTGATGAAGGTAATGATCGGCGTGTTGCGCAAACGGCACACTTCGAGCAGCTTGATGGTCTGCGCTTCCACGCCTTTAGCGGCATCCACCACCATCACTGCCGCGTCCACGGCGGTCAGTACGCGATAGGTGTCTTCGGAAAAATCCTGGTGGCCGGGGGTGTCGAGCAGGTTGATTACGCAGTCGTCATAGGTGAATTGCATCACCGAACTGGCCACAGAAATGCCGCGCTGTTTTTCGATTTCCAGCCAGTCCGAGGTCGCGTGGCGACCGCTCTTGCGCGCCTTGACCGTACCCGCCATCTGGATCGCGCCGCCGAACAGCAACAGCTTTTCGGTGAGCGTGGTCTTGCCCGCATCGGGGTGGGAGATGATCGCGAAGGTGCGGCGGCGCCTGACTTCGCGCACGTTTCCCCCGGGGCTCGCCGATGTGCCGCCGGTGCCTGTTTCTTCTGAAGAGTTATCCATGGACTGTTTTCTGTGCGCGTAACGGAGTGCGCGAAAATAAAAATGCCCGCACGTTTTCGCGTGGGCATTTTTGAACCTGCTATCCCGGCGCGGGGTCTTTGGGGCTCCACCGCCGAAACCGGCGCGAATAGTAACAGAAATCGGCATTCAACACCTTTCCGCCGCCCCTTGTGGGGCGGGAGCCATCACGGCGCATTTTCGGTCGCAAGGCCTGCAACCAGAAATCATCCCGGCAAGAATAGATCGGTTAAGCCGAAAAATTCCGGCTATACTTTGTTAAGATATATTTGTCATGCGTATTTATTTGGGGATTTGATTATGCAGCTTACCCGTTTTACCGACTACTCGTTACGCGCGCTCATGTATCTGGGAGAGCGGCTCGACCATCTGGTAACCATCAGGGAAATTGCCGAGGCGCATGACATTTCCGAAAACCATCTGATGAAAATTGTCCACAAGCTGGCCATGCTCGGATATATCGAGACCGTGCGCGGCAAGGGGGGCGGAATGCGCCTGGCGCGCCCGGCGGGGATGATTAACTTGGGCGATGTGGTGCGCAACACCGAAGAAAGCCTGGATATTGCGGAATGCTTCGAGGCGGGCAATAGCTCTTGCACCCTGTTGTCGACCTGCATCCTCAAGTCGATATTGGCCGATGCCAAAAAGAATTTTTTTGCGACGCTGGATTTATATCAGTTGTCGGATTTGATCGGCACACCAGCGACCCTGACGCGCGTTGCCGGCATAAAAATAACCAGAAAAGATATTCCGGTTCAGCCTTAGGAGCCGAGAAATAATAACTTGAACATTCTGGCCGCGCTGGCGGGCGCGCTGCCGCGTTGCCGGTCGCTTGCAGGGAATGGCCATGCGGCGCGCCCGGCGTCTTGCAGCGCATCCCGCCAGCACACCCATAATTGTCCAAGTTATTATTTCTCGGCTCCTAAAGTCACGCTCCTGCTTTTTGCTGCGCTTGTTTCCGGGTGCGCGTCCAGCCAGCCCCAAAGGCTCTGGGACGCCTCGGCGATGGCTTCTCTCCCCTACCCCACAGTTTTACTGAAGGACAAGCCGGACGGAAAAATTACCGCTGGCGTCAACACGGCCGATATCCGGCAAATGATCCGGATTAAAGAGCGGGTAGAAAATGCTGCCGGTTCATTGCGCGCCGAACTTCTGCTCGCCGAAGGAAGCGAGCCGAACGGCTTTTCTTTTGTGTCGCAACGCGGCCCGGCCATCGCGGTCAACATTGGCATGGTCAATCTCATCGGCCAGGATGGCGATGCGATGGCCGCCTTGATGGGCCACGAGCTCGCCCACCTGCACTTGAATCACGGGCGTCTGCGGCAAAGCCGCGAAGAAAGCCGCATGGCCGCTTCGGTCACCCTGAGTTTCGCGCTGGGCATGTTCGGCATCCCGTTTCCGCCGGAAGTGGCGGATGTTGCGACAACGCCGGTCGCGAACAAATTTTCGAGGGAAGAAGAACGCGAGGCGGACCGGCTCGGGGTCGAGTACATGGTCCGCGCAGGTTTCGACCCATCGGGTTCCGTACGCTTGCAGGAAAAACTGGGCGCCGTTTCAAGCGGGCATTTGCTTCCCTTTTTAAGCTCGCACCCGTCCAGTTACGAGCGCGTCGAGAACATGAAACGCCTCGCGATGGAACGCGTGCCACCCCCGCCCGGAAAGGAGGCCGGAAATATCGGCCATTAGGCGGCGCGCCAGGCGTTGTTTGCGCGCCTACCCGAAATCCAGAACATTCCCCGCCGTGCCGGCCCGCGGCGCCACTTCCTGTTTTTTTGTCGAATAGACAGTCATGAGCTTATTTTCCTGGTCGTAGATGGCCATCGGAATAAATTCATCGTCTATGGCCTGTTGTATTATTTTTCTGACGGCCTTGTGCGATTCCTGGTCGTCTTCCGACATGGCCAATTCTTTCTTGCCCTGCAAGGTTATATGCAAATATTCCGGCAGGCATTCGTCGAAATCGATCTCAACGATATTTTTCACCCCCAATTTTTTGCCCCATTCCGCCGGCATGTCGTAGTAGTGCAGGACAGCGTGCGCAAATGTATCCGCATCGACCGTGTCCGGGCAACCTATGTAAAACGCGTGTTGCAGCGTTTCCGTTATGAAGTTGACTTCATATGTTTTCAAATTTTGTTCTGTAGACATTTTGTTTACCTTTAATCTGTTCAGTGACCGATGGGCGTGAATTATCCGATACGGCAGCCCGGAAATGTAAAGCATTTATACGGTATGGCACAAGCCGGCAGGGGCGTGATTCGTCGCGCCCCCACAATAAAC
>SCPW01000388.1 GCA_004298605.1 Gallionella sp. | reverse complement strand
AGTGATCACCGCGCCGCACGCCAAACCTAACCCGGCCTGGCTGGGTTACGTCACCACCAGCAAGGCGCGCAGCCATATCCGCCATTTTCTCAAGACCATGCAATCCGGCGAATCCGCGCAACTCGGCGAACGCCTGCTCAACCAGGCGCTGCACACGCTGGGAATCAAACCGCAGGACATGGACGAAGCGCACTGGAACAAATTGCTCAAGGATACCGGCGTGAAAACGCGCCAGGAAATCCTTGCCGATATTGGCCTGGGGCGCCGTTTCAACGTGGTCGTCGCGCGGCAACTGGCCTGCATCGGCGAAACGGTGCCGAATGAAACGGCAGCCAACGCAGTCATCACGATACAAGGCACGGAAGGCATGGCGGTGCAGTTTGCCAAATGCTGCCGCCCGATCCCGGGCGACCCGATCATCGGCGTAATCAAGAGCGGGCAAGGGCTGGTGGTGCATACACACGATTGCCCCACATTGCGCAAGGGGCGCAGCGGCGAACAATGGCTGGACGTGGCCTGGGACAAGAACATCAACCGCCCCTTTGTCGTCAGCATCAAACTGGTGGTCGCCAACCAGCGCGGCGTCCTGGCAAAAGTTGCCGCCGCGATCGCCGAAGCGGAATCCAACATCGAAAACGTCAAATTCGTCAACGAGGGCGAATACACCGTGCTGCATTTCACCCTGGAAGTGAACAACCGCCTGCATCTCGCCAACGTCATGCGCAGCCTGCGCAAGATACCGGAAGTGGTGCGGATTATCCGGGCGCGGGTTCAGGAATAATGTGGGGTGAGGGGGCGCGGCCCCGCTTTGTCTCGGTGCGACAACTAGCCATTCGACCAGGTTGCCAAAAGACGGCAACCAGGTCGCTGGTTACGCGCACCCCACATGAGAATGAAGTCTATTGGGCTGATCGAAGCGGCCTGTCCTGAGCAGGTAGAGACGCGGCCTATGCGGCGAGAGGAAGGGGAAGTTGAAAATACCCATTAACGATGCCGGATACAGAAATGTCTTCATCCAGTTCTTCCCACCGCAATGCGGTGCCATTCAAGCGTAGTGAAACCTGCTGGAGTTGTTCATCATTCGCATTGCGTAGCAGCTTGAAGCGTGCCGATGGGAAACCGATTTGACGGCCATCGGTGAGTTCAATAAATACGGTTCGACCTATGGCCCAAGCGCGAACGGCGCAGTAATCAACTTCAGTGCTGGAAGAACTCATGCCATTTCTCCTTGAAAAACTGTTGCCTTTCAAAAACAACGATCTCAATACGGCGCAACTCGATAGGACTCACGTTGCGACTTCGAGCGAGCCGGATTGGTTCGAGCCAAAATTTACACTCTCCATCCCCGGTGTCCACATGGATGTGCGGTGGTTACATACCTTCATCAGAATAAAAATGAAAACGCCAATTCAACAAACGAAAGATGGTAGGCATGTTCTGTGAAGGATCACCGTGGCCGAAGACTCGCTATTAAACGGCATTCGGTAATCTATAGTCAATAAAAACGGGCATCCGAAGATGCCCGTCAGTTTTTCCAGCTTGACTTACGTCAAATTAGAAAGAGTGCTTCATACCAATCGAGAAGGCAGAAGGATCTGCCCCAACGCCATTAGCTGTAATGCTGTTCTGGTTGCCAAGGAGAGCGCCCACAGCATAGCCGATTCCATTGTCATTATCCAGCTTGGTGTACAGTGCGTACAGCGATGTGCGCTTGCTCAGGTTGTGGTCGTAGCCCAAAGACCATTGTTTTGCAGCGCTGTTAGCTGTGCCGTCCAACGATTTTGCCTTGGTGTAAGCAGCTTTTACAGCATCGTTGCCGAAGCTGTATTTACCGCTCAGGTAGTAGGCATTGTGCTCTATGCTGCTGGTCGTTGCGGTCAGGTCGTCAGTGATTTTTTCGTAGACAAAGTTAACGTTGAAAGCATCCTGTGTGTAGCCCAAGCCCAGTTTGACACCCTTTTCATCGTTAGTTGCAGTGACTTCATGCGTTTCGTAAGCCAAAGAACCGTAGAACGGTGCAACGTCATACGCAGCAGACATGGTCACCAAGGCGCGCTTGGGTGCAACAGCTGTAGTATTGGCTTCGGTCAGGTTGGAGTATCCAAGGTCAACCTGGAAACCGTTCAGGTTCGGGCTGGTGTATTGAATCATGTTGGTGCGACGAGCTGCGAAATTGCTGCCGGCAGATGTGCCGTTACCGCCGTCCATCAAGGAGCGGTTGTCAGCGATGCTGTCACCGAACACATCCAGCTTGCGGGTAGATTTCTTGTAAGCGTCATCAAAATTACCAAGTCTTACTGTGCCTGCGCTCTTGCTGGACAGGCCGGCAAATGTGTCGCGACCCGCCAAGGTGTCACCACCAGCGTCGGCAGTAATGGATTGCTCGATTTGCCAGATAGCGGACAGGCCGTCACCCAGATCTTCGGAGCCTTTCAGGCCGAAACGCGACGCGTTGGTCGATACCTTGTTTACGTTTGCGCCAGATACGCCCGCTGCGCTATCACCGGTTTTGGTGAAATCATAGGAAACGTTGACTTGACCGTATACGGCCACGTTGCTGGTATCAGCCAAAGCCATTGCTGGAACAGTCAGGGCAGAGGCGATTGCCAGAGCGATAATTTTCTTTTGCATGTAAAACTCCTTGTTGTTTAATTGAACCTCAATTACATCGGTGGAGTAACCACCGAACCTGAAAATTCCCACAGGAGAATTTCGGGTTGGATTATTGGCATACGGGAAACGCTTTGCAATCGAAACTTGGCTTGGTGTTGTTTTTTTGCAACAGCGTGGATGCATAAACCTTAAAAACTCTGTTAGCCACATAACGCCAGCCAAGTCGCTGGTTATGTGGCTTGAATTGAGGTTTTTAGGATAAATTGTCATGTGGCGTGCGCTGTGAGCGTGATTTGTAAATCGGTGGGCACTGCCCGTTATTGATCCGGCACTCACAAAGTATCAAGCCGCATAAGCGACACGAGGGTCGCCAAAGTGAGAGCGTACTCGCTCTGGATTTTGTTCAAGCGAACGGGCACTTTGCTGCTGTCTCGTGTTTCAAGCCAGCCTTCCTGTTCACTTAAAGAATCCCCGTTTGCCCTGGGATTCGAAGGGCTCTGGGTGAGTGGCCGGTGGTTCGACAGGCTCGGGGCGGACGGTTAAGTGAACAGCAGCATAGGGTGGGCGCAGCCCACGCGGCAGCCATAGAAGTTAAATTACCCCCGGCAAAGCCGGGGGCTTATTAGGTGAGCCCCTCAAAGGGGCCGATAAAACCGTGAGCCACCTGAAGGCGGCCAAGTTTTTCTCCTTCCCCTTCAGGGGGAAGGTTGGGATGGGGGTGGGGGTTACGCTGTACGTATCTGCTCCACCGCTCAAACCCATCCCCACCCCAACCCTCCCCTTTAAGGGGAGGGAATAAAACTGGAGCGACCGTATCACACGGTCAAACCTTACTTAGTCCCCCGGCATAGCCGGGGGTTTACCTCACTGAATTACCAAAATTACGTGGGCTACGCTTACCCTACCGAAGTTCTTTAATCAGCGCATCATCTGATGCAAATCAATAATCTGCCAGCCGTGCTGTTCGGCATGGGCGCGCAGGGTGGCATCGGGGTTGGCGGCGACCGGGTGTTTCACTTTGCGCAGCAGCGGCAGGTCGTTCAGCGAATCGCTGTAAAACGTGCTGTCGGCGAAGCTGTCCAGGTTCCAGCCGCGTGCGGCCAGCCAATTTTCCAGGCGGATAATTTTTCCTTCGCGGAAACAGGGCACATCGGCCACGCGCCCGGTAAATTCGCCGTTCTTGTGTTCGGGCTCGGTGGCGATCAGGTGCTCGACGCCGAATTCGCGGGCAATCGGCGCGGTGACGAAGCTGTTGGTGGCGGTGATGATGGCGCACACATCGCCCGCCGCGCGGTGCCGGTTGACCAGGTCGCGCGCCGGCTGGGCAATCATGCCCGAGACGTGTTCGCGCATGAATTGTTGATGCCATTCATCCAGCGTTTTGCGGGCATGGCGCGACAGCGGCTTCAACTGAAAATCCAGGAACTCGTGAATATCCAGCGTTCCCGCCTTGTAATGCTCGTAGAAAGTGAGATTTTTGGCCTCGAACAGTTCGCGGTCGAGCACGCCGATGCGCATCAGGAATTGCGACCACTCGAAATCGCTGTCGCCGTTTAACAAGGTGTTGTCCAGATCAAATAATGCCAGGTTCACTTCAAACTCCAATTCTCGTTGCATTTGTTAAAAAATACCGCGTGGGCTGCGCCCGCCCTACAACTTCAATTCCTGCTGTAAAACTTCTT
>SCPW01000387.1 GCA_004298605.1 Gallionella sp. | reverse complement strand
CAAACGGGTCGGCCACCACCCCGCCCAAGCCTTCTTTCACAAAAGTCGCAGAAATCCCCAGCACCGTCTCGGCGCCGAACCAGGTGGCAAACACCGTCGCGGTGACGATAGGCAAGGGCAGATTGCGCCCCGCCACCACGAAGTCTTTGGAACTGTGTACGCGCGTCGAGGCATAGACGCCGATACCCACGGAAAACAGCAAATACAGAACGACGAACCAGACCAGCATGACGGGCGCTCGCGAAAAATAATTTGCGGGATTTTAGCAGCGATGAGGGGAATCTCAACCAATAAAAAAGCCACCCATCGGGTGGCCTTTTGTCATGCGAAAAAAACTTACAGTTCCTGGGCGTGATTGGCCAGATATTGCTGGGTGGAAGTGCAGCGTTCGTGTTCGGCGTATTCGGCATGCAGGTGCTCGGCTATATGCCGGTCATTCCTCGAGGGTGCTCCTTCGGCTTTGTGCCTATGATGTACCTGGGCATGGTTCTGGGTATGAAACGCCACCGCCTGTTCAATCTCGAACCTTGGTGGTTCGAGGTTTGGCTATGGCTGCTCGGAGGGGTATCACCCGGAACACCGCATCCGGCTATGTGAAAAGTATTTACCGCAAGCTGAACATCTCTTCACGAGTACAGGCTGTCCTCCATGCCGCCCGCATGGGTCTGGTAGAATGCCCCACCATATGCGGGATTGCCACGACTTCTTATTCGTCCCACACCGCGCGCCGATTCATTCCGGAGGCCACATGAAATTACAATTCGCTACCCGTTCGTCTATCCTCGCACTCTACGGCATGCTCATGCTGGCCAGTCCGGCAAGCGCGTTCGATTTGCTTGGCACTCTCAAGGAGGTCGCTACTCAGAATGCCGGGAATATAGCCAAGGAGGTCGCTTCTGAAAGCATCAGGAATGCCGCAGTCAAGGAGGACGCGGCACAAAGCGCCGAAACCGTAGCCGAGGAAGCACCGGCAAGTAAATCGCTGGCCGTGACCGCCATCAACCCCGAAGACTTGATCAGCTATTCCAATACCGTGGTCGTGCCTACGGCCTATGTGAAGCTGCTGGTGGAAGGTAGCGCCTTTGTCTCACAAAAGGGCGGCTACCAGATCGGCAAGAGCGCCAATGCGGTCAATGCCAGCGCCAAATACAAGGTGGTCGGCATCGACAAGAAACTGGCGCAAGACATCGCGCGACAGGCTTACGATGATTTCGTCGCCAAACTGCGCGCGGCAGGCTACACCGTCCTCACTTACAACGACATCCGCGACCGCGATTTTGTGATGAGTGCCGAACGCGAGAAGGCGGACGCAAACTGGGGTCTGCCGGTGGAGAATTCCCGCGCTGGCGATCAAATTTATATTGTGGCAGCACCCAGTGACGAGCAGCACTTCATGAGTGGCATGAACAGCGGCGTCTTCAACCAGTTCGTAAGCCTCGGCAAGCCCAAGTTCAAGGACGCCACCGTGATCATTCCGCAGTACACGATCACGGCGCCGCAGGTTTGGGGTAAGGCGGATGCCTCCTACAGCACCATCTCCGCCGCCATCAATACAGCGCCGGGCATGCAGTTGCAATCCGCCACCGCGCCCTGGATGGGCGCCCCCGTTGTTCGCATCATGCACGGCATTCCCGGTCTCACGACAAAAGGGGCGATCAAGATTTCCGACAAAGTAGGCGAGTTGGTGAAAGCCGCCGACGAACCCACGGCCGCCTCTACAACCGCTAACGTGCTCAATGCAGGGCTCCAAGGGCTTGCTCTGCTTACCGGCGCGGGCACGATCAAGCAGAATGCTTCCGAATACACCTTCACCATCGACCGCAACGCCTACGCCTCGGCAGCACTCAGAGGTGCGGGCGATTTCAATGCGCGTATGGCGGAGGTGGCTGCGGCGGCAAAGAAATGAGAAGGCTTGCGGTCAAATGTGCAGTAGCCCCCCGTTCAAGGGATAGCCGGATCACGCCCGAAACCGTACAATCACGTCGCCGCAATAAGAATTGCGAATAATGTCATCTTTATAAGGAGCGCTGCATGGTTAACGCACGTAAGATTCTGGTCGCCCTTTGTACTTCGTTGCTGTTTGCGAACGGCGCTCATGCCAACCTGATCGTCAATGGAAGTTTTGAAGGTGGCACACATACGGGCGGTGTCTATTCGGGCGGCTACATCACTTTATCCAGCCCAAGTGCCGCCATCAATGGGTGGACGGTCACGGCGGGGAGCGCCGACTGGATTTACAAGGGTTTATGGCAAGCATCCGATGGCGACTACAGCCTGGACATGAGCGGGATTTCCGCTGGCACCGTCGAGTCCGATTATTTTTCCACGGTTGTCGGCCAGTTGTATGAACTGACTTTCGATATGGCCGGAAACTTTGCCAATCAGGTGCTTCACAACTCCCACGCAAAGGGGATGAGTGTGGGCGCCGGCGGCGCCAGCCAGAATTTCTCTTTCCCAAGCCCCTACCCGGATTCGTATGCGAGCAATCCGGTAACGCTGATGTATCCCAACATGCATTGGCAAACGCAAACCATGCAGTTTATAGCGACAAACAGCCTTACCAAGCTTGTATTTACCAGCTTCGAAAACAATGCGTACGGAGCAGCGTTGGATAATGTATCCGTTGCACCGGCACCCGGTTCCGCCAACGCTGTGCCGGAACCGGGTACGCTGGCGCTGCTGCTGACGGGCGCATGCATCATGCTCACGCGCCGCCGCAAGCACATTCCGGAATCACAACTGTGACGAGTTTTTAGAAATCCCCTGAGCGGCACGCACACAGCAAAATTCTTGTCACAATAAAAAGGCCACCCGAAGGTGGCTTTTTTGCTGGCGGCAGCGCTTACAGTTCGCTGGCGTGATTGGCCAGATACTTCGCCACGCCATCGGTTGACGCGTTCATGCCCGCCTTGCCTTTGCTCCAGCCTGCCGGGCAAACTTCGCCGTGTTCCTCGGTGAATTGCAGCGCATCCACCATGCGCAGCATTTCGTCGATGTTGCGGCCCAGCGGCAGGTCGTTCACCACCTGGTGGCGCACCACGCCGGCGCGGTCGATCAGGAACGAGCCGCGGAATGCAACGCCGCCTTCGGCTTCCACATCGTAGGCCTTGCAGATTTCGTGCTTGATGTCCGCCACCAGCGGATAGCGCACCTGGCCGATACCGCCTTTGTTGATGGCGGTGTTTTTCCACGCCATGTGGGTGAAATGCGAGTCGATGGAAACGCCGATCACTTCGACGTTGCGTTTCTTGAATTCGTCCAGGCGATGGTCGAACGCGATGATTTCCGAAGGGCACACGAAGGTGAAATCCAGCGGGTAAAAATACAGCACGGCGTATTTGCCGGCGATGTGTTTTTTCAGGTTGAAACTTTCGTTGATTTCATTGTTGCCCATCACGGCGACGGCGTTGAAATCCGGGGCGGCCTTGCAAACGAGTACAGCCATATTTATCTCCTAATTGTCGGTTGTGCCGGGTCGGGCAATTTAGGCTTTTGCCGTTGCCGCGTCAACCCCGGGCTGTGCCCGCCCCGCAAAACACCGTTTTTAATGCGGACATGAACGGAACAGTTCATGCGGGGCTTTGTTCGGATGTTCCTCGACCATTTATTTTGCTAGAATCGGCACGTTTTGATTCCGGTTTAAACGGGGTGTAGCTCAGCCTGGTAGAGTACTGCGTTCGGGACGCAGGAGTCGGAGGTTCGAATCCTCTCACCCCGACCAGGCAAAGTCGGTTCTTGTAAATCAAGCACGCAAGCTGAATGTGTTTTTCACAAATTGTTCAGGATGGCTGTTCGGCCGGAAAATAATAAGGGACACGAGGGGCGATTGATGCACCACACCGGGCAGGACATGCTATGGCTGATCGGCAGCCTGTCCCGCGTGTTCCATATCCCATTCGACCCGCAACTCATCCGCCAGCAATTCCCGCCGCCGTATTCCCGCACAGCGTTGCTCAATGCCCTGCATGCCTTGGGCTTCAAGGTCGGCGAAATGGAGCTGGGCGAAGAGGGTGCGGCCACGCTGGAACGCATCCCGTTTCCAGTCGTCGCCTTTGTGCGGGAAGACGAAACCGAGTGGCCAAATGTAGGCCGGGCTACGGTCGCCCCTGCCGGGCTTGCCGGTAAAACTGATGCGCTGCCGCCCAAACCCGCCACGCCCGCGCTGCTGGTCAATGCCGATGAAGAGCGCGTGCTGTTCTTCCGCGCCGGGGCAGAACAGCCGGAAACCGTGCCGCTCGCCGAATTCACCCGGCATTTCCGCAACGACATCCTGCTGGTCGCGCGCGACACCGCGCAGACGGCTGCCGATCTCGAAGAAGAGCAGCCCGCGTCCGCCCCGCAGCCCGTTCGGCACGGCCATACCCCGTTCGGTTTCCGCTGGTTCACCCCGGAACTGATGAAGCACAAACGCGTCTGGCGCGACATCCTGATCGCCTCGCTCGCCATCCAGCTCATCGGCCTGGTCACCCCGCTGTTCACCCAGGCCATCATCGACAAGGTCATCGTCCACCAGACCCGGAGCACGCTGATCGCCATCGCCGCCGGGCTGGTCATGTTCATGCTGTTCAACAGCGCGATGACCTGGCTGCGCCAATATTTCGTGCTGCACACCGGCAACCGCATCGACGCCGTGCTGGGCAGCCAGGTGTTCCGCCACCTGCTGCGCCTGCCGCTGCCGTATTTCGAACACCGCCCCACCGGCACGCTGGTCGCCCGCCTGCACGGCGTCGAGACGGTGCGCGAATTCATCTCCGGCGCCGCCGTCAGCCTGCTGCTCGACCTGCCGTTCCTGTGCGTCTTTCTCGCCGTGATGTTCTGGTACAGTTGGCAGCTCACCCTGATCGCGTTGCTGCTGTTATCGCTCATCGCCGCCATCAGCTTCGCCGTCACGCCCGCCCTGCGCGGCAAACTCGACCACCAGTTCCTGCTGGGCGCGAAGAACCAGGCCTTCGTCACCGAATACGTGGCGGGTGTGGAGACGGTCAAGTCGCTGCAAATGGAACCGGTGCTGGAACAGAAATACGGCGACCTTCTTTCGCGGTATCTCGCCGCAGGATTCGCCACCCGCCAGCTATCCAACAGCTACAACGTTGCCGCCAACGCGCTGGAGCAGATCATGACGTTGTCCATTCTCGTGGCAGGCGCGCTGCTGGTGATGGAGAACGACGGCTTCACCATCGGTATGCTGGTGGCCTTCCAGATGTTCGCCGGGCGCATGAGCCAGCCGATGCTGCGCCTGGCCGGTCTGTGGCAGGAATTCCAGCAGGCCGACGTCGCCATCAAACGCCTGGGCGACCTGATGGATGCGCCCGCCGAGCCCCACGCCCTCGCGCCCGCGCGTGCCCGTGGTGGAGCGGGCGGGCGTATCGAACTGAAGGGCGTCAGCTTCCGCTACAGCGACGCGCATCCTTACCTGTACCGCAATCTCGACCTCACCTTGCAGGCGGGCAAGCTCACCGTGCTGATGGGCCCATCCGGTTGCGGAAAAAGCACGCTGGCCAAGATGCTGCAAGGCTTCTACTGGCCGACTGGCGGCAACATCCTGCTCGACGGCTACGACATCCGCCACCTCGCCGCCAACGAACTGCGCGCCAACTTCGGCGTGGTGCCGCAGGAGACCCGCCTGTTCTCCGGCACACTCTACGACAACCTGCAACTGGCCAACCCGCACGCCGGCTTCGAGGAGATCGTTCGCGCCTGCAAGCTGGCCGAGATTCACGCCGTCATCGAACAACTCCCGCAGGGCTACCAGACCCCGGTGGGTGAGAACGGCATCGGCCTGTCCGGCGGGCAGCGCCAGCGCATCGCCATCGCCCGCGCCCTGCTCAAGCGCCCGCGCGTGCTGATTTTCGACGAGGCGGTCAGCAGCCTCGACATGCAGACCGCCGAACACTTCGCGCACACCGTCAACAAACTCAAGGGCAAAGTCACCATGCTGTTCATCACCCACCAGTTGCCCGAGGCGTTGCGGGTGGACGAAGTGATCGAGTTCGGCAGGCCGGAGGCGGAACCGTCCGCATATGTCGCATAACTTCACTGATCGTCTACCCGGATGCGAGTAAAAAATACCACCGGCGCCACGAGCCGTTTCAAGTCCGCGCAACTGGCGATCTTCGCCCTGTTGATGCTGGCGATGAGCGCATCGGCGCGCGCCCTGACCCTGAAGGAAGCGGTGGAACTGGCCATGCGCAACGACCCGGCGTTCCTCGCGGCGCAGGCCAACCTCAACGCCTCGCGCGAACGCGCCGGACAAGCCGTGGCCGGGCTGTTGCCGCAATTGGCCGCCAGCGCCAACGCCACCGTCAACCGCCGCCGCTACACCCTGCACACCAACCCCTCGCCGACCGACATGCCCGCAGAGCGCTACAACAGCAATTCGGCACAACTGAACCTCACGCAGCCGCTATGGCGGCATGGCAGCATGATTGCCGTGGCGCAGGCCGACCTGGCGGTGAGCCAGGCAGATTTCCAACTGAGCGCCGCCGCGCAGGATATGCTGGTGCGGCTGGCGCAGGCATGGTTCGACGTCATGCAGGCGCGCGATGAGGTGATGTCCGCCGAAGCGCAGGCGCAAACCGCGCAGCGGCAGATGGAACTCTCGCAACGCGGGCATGGCAAGGGCGTGCTGTCGCTGACCGAACTGGAAGGCGCGCGCGCAAAATACGGGCAAGCCATCGCCGAACGTGCGGCGGCGCAAAGCGAACTGGAGATCAAACTGGCAACGCTCGAACAGATCATCGGCACGGCAGAACACACGCCCCCCATCCTCTCCGACCAGTTTGCCCCGCCGCCACCCGGCAGCAACACGCCCGACCCGTGGCTGGCGCAGGCGGAAGCGGGCAACCCGACACTGCTGGCCGCGCAGCGCGCGCTGGACGCCGCCAGCGAAGAAGTGCGCAAACAACAAGCCGGGCACGAGCCCACCCTCGACCTGGTCGCCTCATATGGGAAATCCGTACAAGAGGCCGGCATCTCGAGCGGACAGCCCGGTTTTGATTCGCGCCAGAGCACCGTGGGGCTGCAATTCAACATGCCGCTGTACGCGGGCGGCGGACAAAACGCCAAAGTGCGTGAAGCCCTGGCGCTGCGCGACAGGGCCGCGCAGGAACTCGAAGGCGCGCGCCGTAAAGCGCGTTTTGCCGCCAAACAGGCGTGGCTCGCCTGGCGCACCGGGCAGGCGCGCGAAACCTCGGCCCGGCAAGCCGTCCACTCTGCCAAACTGGCATTGAGTGGCGCACAATCTGCGCGGGCGCGCGGCGTGAAAACCGATCTCGACGTCTTGCAGGCGCAGCAACAGAATGCGGCGGCTCTGCGCGATTGGCGCAAGGCGCGCTACGACGCCATCACCAACCGGCTCAAGCTCAAAGCCGCCTGCGGCCAACTGAGCGGCGACGACCTGTCCGAGTTGGACGAAGCGCTCGATGCGGCCCCCGGGCCAAACCCGGCATCCCAGAACCGGCCCCACGCGGAAAATAACTCTCTCGCGGGACATTATTCCGGCCCGTATTAAAAACCTGATTTTGTAGGTGCGAATAAATTCGCGCCCACGAACCACTCAACCGAGTTTTTCAAGGAAGCGCCGATTTATTCAGGCCGTTCGGGCCGAGCTTGCCGAAGCCTCCGCTAACATGCCGATCATATAGGCGGCATTTCGACAAGCTCGATGCGAACGGATTTAATCAGCGTTTCCTTAAGTAAGCGCTGATTTATTCACCCAGCCCCAACTCCTCCCCCTTCAAGGGGGAGGCTGGGAGGGGGATGGGGTATGGCGATCAATGGGT
>SCPW01000386.1 GCA_004298605.1 Gallionella sp. | reverse complement strand
TATGTAAACTCCGCTTTTTGCGAGTTGGGCGGCAACGGCGAGCCGCCCATCCCTGCTTGAACCACTTCGCCCGATTTTGCCTTGCACTGCATCTCTTGATCGCTTTGTGACACAGTAAGACTATGGCTGCTGGCGATTATTCCCATTGATGCGGGAATCAAAATTAAGCGGGAAAAATATTCCACGCATCATCCCGTTTGAGATGAACTTGCGCCAGCCTCCTGTTCTGGGGGAGCCGCCGGTTGCCCCGTACCGTACTTGCGGTATGGTGTGCGTAATGGCGGATTTGCAAGAAGAGAGGACTCTATTTTAGTTTGCCGGGGAATGTCAATGGCAATTACCCCGCCGATTTCAGATGCTCCAGCGGCGCAGGAATGCATGGTATACAATCGGCGCATCGGTTGCGGCCCAGCAGCCGGAAGGCGCATGCTGCGGCGATTCCACGGTTGTTGTCCGACCGGATTACGAGGAAGGTAGCGAAGGATATGGCAGTTGAAAAACCAGCGGGAAAAAAACCGGCGCCAGCGCGGGTAGCGTCGGCCGGCAGCACAAAAAAACCGGCGGCGCGCGCGAAAACAAAAACGGCCTCCGGCGGTAAAACCGGGAGCGATGCCCGGGAAAAAACCGCGCGCGGGAAAACCGGAAAAAAAACCGGCGCAAAGCCTGACGGGTTGGCGGCGGGAGCCGTTCGCATCGTGGAACAGGCCGCTTCCATATTGGAAGAGGAGATATCCGCCGGCATCGTGGCGGCAAAAAAAGTCGGGGAGCGCTATACCAACGCCAGCGCTTTGCGCTCCGGAGAGAATGAACAAGTGATTCAACGGTTCCGCAAAGATGCGCACGAAGTCCTGGATATTTTGCTGGATCTGGTAAACCTGAGCATCTCCGCCATCGGCGGTCTCGGCGAACGCGCAATGAATATCCGCGGCACCGGCGTTTCCAACGATAAAGCCCATCCCAGACCGGAAGAAAACCTGCCGGAACTCATCGTGCCGGCAACGTTAAAAGCGGGAGAGTCCGGAAAAGTGGGCATGCTGGTGGAAAACGGCAGCGGCAATGCCACCGCCCAATTTGGGTTTACCACCGCCGGTTTGTTGAACACGTCGGGCGATCGCCTGGATGCGCAACACATCAGCTTTGATCCGCCATTGCTGGCAATTTCCGCCAACGATGTGGAAAAAGTCAACGTCACGGTGGCTATCCCGGAAGGCACTCCACCCGGCCAATATTCGGGGCTGTTGCAGGCGCCCGCAATACAGATGCGCGCCATCCTTACCGTGCAAGTGGAAGCGTAGCGGTCGCACGGGATTTCCTATATGCAGCGTTCATACAAATGGGTGGAAAACACCCTGAATGAATACATGCAAATGACCAAGCAGGTTATGCTGGACTACTTTCCGGACAAGGAACCGCAGCACTACCTCTACGATCTTGTTTCCTCCTACCCTAACCGCACCGGCAAAGGCTTGCGCCCGGGGCTGTGCATTGCGACCTGCCGCGCATTTGGCGGCAGCATCAGTTCGGTGTTGCGCTCGGCGGCAGCCATCGAACTGTTCCACAATGCGTTCCTGATCCACGATGACGTGGAAGATGGCAGCGAATTCCGCCGCGGGCTGCCGACGATGCACAAGGAATATGGCGTGGGCATCGCCATCAATGTGGGCGATGCCATGAACGTGCTGAGCATCCGCCCCCTTATGGATAACCTGGATCGCCTCGGCTCCACGCTCACCTGGCTGGTGTTCGCCGAAATCGAACATATGGTGCGGGAGTCGGTGGAAGGCCAAGCCATGGAGTTGGGCTGGGTGCGGGATAATGTTTGCAGCCTGGCGGAAGCCGATTACCTGCGCATGATTTTAAAAAAGACCTGCTGGTATACCTGCATGCACCCGTGCCGGATCGGCGCATTGATCGGATCCGGCGGCAGCGCGGATCTCGATAGCTTCAACCGGTTCGCCTACTACATGGGCGCGGCATTCCAGATACAGGATGACGCGCTCAACCTCGAAGGCGAACATGAGCGTTACGGAAAAGAAATCAGCGGCGATATCTTCGAAGGCAAGCGCACCCTGATGCTGATCCACCTGCTGAATAACTGCACAGCCGCCGAGCATGAATATATCCGGGAGTTTTTATCCAGGCCGCGCGAACAGCGCAGCATGGAACAAGTCGGCCAGGTTCACGACTTGATGGTCAAGTACAACAGTATCCGGTCAGCCCGCAGTACCGCGCGCCACCTGGCCGGTGCGGCCATGCGCGAGTTTCATCTGGCTTACGGTAAACTGCCCGACTCGGATGACAAGCGGCTCATAGAGAACATCATCCTGTATATGATCGAGCGGGATATTTGATATTTGAGGACGCTGGTGTCATGTAACACTTAAATCACCACGAACGGATGAAAGCTACGATTCCGTGATGGAGGATTGAAAATGAGCAAACAAGTACAGGAAGCCTATATCGTTGCCGCAACGCGCACGCCGGTGGGCAAGGCGCCGCGCGGGATGTTCCGCAACACCCGTCCCGACGATCTGCTGGCGCACGTGATCAGAGCCGCGATGGCGCATGCGCCCGGCCTTGATCCGGCTACGATAGCCGATGTGATTGTCGGCTGCGCGATGCCGGAAGCCGAGCAGGGTATGAATGTGGCGCGCATCGGCTTGCTGCTGGCCGGGCTGCCTGACAGTGTGCCGGGGGTCACGGTGAATCGCTTCTGTTCGTCCGGTTTGCAGGCAGTGGCGATGGCGGCGGACCGCATCCGGCTTGGCGAGGCGGAGGTGATGGTGGCCGCCGGGGTCGAGAGCATGAGCATGGTGCCGATGATGGGCAACAAAATCGCGATGAACCCGCAAGTCTTTGCGCGCGATGAAAACATCGCGATCGCTTACGGCATGGGCATCACCGCCGAGAAGGTAGCCGAACGCTGGAAAGTGTCGCGCGAGGCGCAGGATGAATTCGCCTTGCAGAGCCACCATCGCGCGGTGCGCGCCATTGCGGCGGGCGATTTCGGCGCCGAGATTACGCCTTTCACCATCGAGGACCGCCTGCCGGATATGAGTTCGCGCGAAGTGCGGGTCGCGCGGCGCGAGGTGAAAGATGACGAAGGCGCGCGCGCCGATAGTTCGCTGGAAGCGCTGGCCAAACTCAGGCCGGTGTTCGCCAAAGCAGGCTCGGTCACCGCAGGCAACAGCTCGCAGATGTCGGACGGCGCGGGCGCGGTGCTGCTGGTCAGCGAAGCTGCGCTGAAGCGTTATAACCTCACCCCTATCGCGCGTTTTGTCGGCTACTCGGTCGCCGGTGTGCCGCCGGAGATCATGGGCATCGGCCCGAAAGAAGCGATTCCGCGCGTGTTGCGCCAAACCGGTTTGAGCTTGCAGGATATGGACTGGGTAGAGCTCAACGAAGCCTTCGCCGCGCAATCGCTGGCGGTGATCCAGGATGTCGGGCTGGATCGGGCCAAGGTCAATCCGCTCGGTGGCGCGATTGCGCTGGGGCATCCGCTCGGTGCGACCGGTGCGATCCGCACGGCCACGCTGCTGCACGGTCTGCGCCGCCGCAAGCTGAAATACGGCATGGTGACGATGTGCATCGGCACCGGCATGGGCGCGGCGGGGATTTTCGAGGCTTTGTAGGGTGCATTCCACGTACCAGACCACCGCCAGCCAGTTGGCGCACACAGCGTATCCCGCTTCGCCGGTTGAAACGCTGAATGGCGATCGTCACTCTGCCTTGCTGGATCATGCCGCACTGCAATGCACGATGCGGGCGCAGGGTGAGGCGTGGCACAGTCTGGTGGTAGAACGTTGCCCGCATTTGTTCGCCGATGTGCCGGTATTTATCAGCGCCGCTCAGTTGCAACAGATGCGCGAAGTGATTGGTGCGGTGGAGCGGATGGTGGCGTTGCCGGGGTGGCAGGCTGTAACCGCCCTTTCACACAAGAGCGAGAAGGGGCAGAGCCATGCCAAAGGCGTGTTCTTCGGCTACGACTTTCATCTCAATGAGCAAGGCGCGCATCTGATCGAAATCAACACCAATGCGGGCGGCGGATTTTTGAGCGCGCTGTTGCTCGATAGCCAGAGCGAGGCCGGGTTGCCGGGTGCGGCGGTAGCCGAAATAAATCCTGGGCAAGTTTTCCTCGACATGTTCCGCAACGAGTGGCGGCTGGCGCGCGGCGATGCGCCGCTCGACACGGTCGCCATCGTGGACGAGCAGCCGGAAGGGCAATATCTGTATGCCGAATTTTTGTTGGCGAAAAACCTGTTCGAGCGCGCCGGTATTGCGTCGTACATCGTTGACCCCGCTGTACTGCAAGCGCGCGATGATGGCTTGTACCTTGATTTGCCTGGGGGCGGGCAGAAAATTGACTTGGTGTATAACCGCCTGACGGATTTTTCCTTGCAACGACATCACGCATTGCGGCAGGCGTGCCTGGACGGGCGCGTGGTGCTGACCCCCAACCCCATGCACTATGCGTGCTATGCCGACAAGCGCAATCTGGCGCGGCTGACCGATGCGGAAGGTTTGCGCTCGTTCGGCGCAAACGAGTCAGACATTGCCACTTTGCAAACATGTGTGCCGTATACCGTTGTGGTGCGTCCCGAGATGGAAGAGGCTCTGTGGGCGGAGCGCAAGCAATGGTTCTTCAAACCCAACAGCGGCTACGGCAGCAAGGGCGCGTATCGCGGCGAGAAGTTGACCAGGCGCGTGTTCGCCGAAATTTTGCGGGGGGATTATGTGGCGCAGAAGCTGGCCGCGCCAGGCGAGCGCGCTATATGCGTGAACGATGCCGGGGCGGCGCCGCTCAAGTACGATGTGCGCTGCTATGTCTATGACGGGAAAATACAACTGG
>SCPW01000385.1 GCA_004298605.1 Gallionella sp. | reverse complement strand
CGCTGGCCAACCCGACCCCGGAGATTTTGCCGGAACAGGCCAAGGCGGTGCGCCCCGATGCGATCATGGCGACCGGGCGTTCCGACTATCCGAACCAGGTCAATAACGCATTGTGCTTCCCCTATATTTTCCGGGGTGCGCTGGATGTGGGCGCTTCCACCATCAACGAGGCGATGAAGCGCGCGGCGGTATACGCGATTGCCGAACTGGCGCAGGCCGAGCAATCCGCTGCGGTGGCGGCGGTGTACGGCGAGGAAAACCTGAGCTTCGGCGCGGATCATCTGATCCCCAAGCCGTTCGACCCGCGCCTGATTACGCGCATCGCGCCGGCGGTGGCGCAGGCCGCGATGGACAGCGGCGTGGCGGAGCGCCCGATCGCCGATATGGCCGCGTACCGCGAGCAGTTGTCGAGCTTTGTGTACCAGTCCAACATGCTGATGAAGCCGGTGTTCGAAATCGCCAAACGCGCGCCGAAACGCTTGGTGTACGCGGAAGGCGAAGACCTGCGCGTGCTGCACGCGGTGCAGACGGTGGTGGACGACGGCATCGCCTATCCGACGCTGGTCGGGCGTCCGGCGGTGGTCGAACAACGCATTGCCAAGCTGGGCTTGCGCATCCGCGCCGGCGCAGATTTCGAGCTGGTGAACCCGGAAAGCGACCCGCGCTACCGCGAATATTGGAGCGAATATCATCGCCTCAGGCAGCGCCACGGCATCACGCCGGAATCGGCCAAACGCGAAATGCGCCGCCGCAACACCCTGATCGCCGCGATGCTGGTGCGCATGGGCGCGGCGGACGCGATGCTGTGCGGGACGATTTCGCAGCCGCTCAGACATCTGAAATATATCGACGAAGTGATCGGCCATCATCCGGGCGTGAACGTGTATGCGGCGATGAATATCCTGATGTTGCCCAAGCACACGCTGTTCATTTGCGACACACACGTCAACCTCGACCCGAGCGCGGAACAAGTCGCCGAAATGACGCTGCTGGCCGCAGAAGAAGTGCGCCGTTTCGGTTTGACGCCGAAGGTCGCGCTGTTGTCGCATTCCAATTTCGGCAGCTTCGGCGATGCTTCGGCGCGTAAAATGAGCCGGGCGCGCGAGTTGCTCGAACAATCCGCCCCCGATCTGGAAGTGGAGGGAGAAATGCACGGCGACGCGGCGCTGTCGGAAAGCCTGCGCGCGCAAATATTCCCTAACTCGCGCTTGAAGGGCGAGGCGAATCTGCTCATCATGCCGAATCTGGACGCGGCCAACATCGCTTATAACTTGCTGAAAATGACCGGCGGCGACGGCATTACCATCGGCTCGATTTTACTGGGCGCGAACAAGTCGGCGCATATTCTGACATCGACCGCGACGGTGCGCCGCATCGTGAACATGAGCGCGCTGGCCGTGGCCGGCGTGAAAACACATTAAGGGGAACACCATGAACAAACAAGAAGTCGCTATGCTGAGCAAAGAAATCGAAATGCTGATGAACGAGCGCACGAAGTTGCTCAAAGTTGTCGGCGCAGCCGCCGTGCTGGTGGCCAACACCGATGCAAAAAAATTGCCGTCGGCGGCAATGAACGCGGCGGAAATGCTGTCCGAAACCCTGAATGCCTTGCCCGAAGAAACGCTGAAAGACGCGCTGGAATCGGTGCGGGCCGAAGTCGAATAGAGCGCGAATGGAAAAACGTGCGGGGCTGATACTCACCGGCGGCGGCGCGCGTGCCGCTTATCAGGTCGGCGTGCTCAAGGCGGTTGCCGAATTCCTGCCGCGCCATGCACACAACCCCTTCCCGATAATTTGCGGAACGTCGGCAGGCGCGCTCAATGCCGCGGCTCTCGCGGTGAATGCGCAAAACTTCCGCAAGGGGGTGCGCTATCTCAATAATATCTGGAAGAATTTCCGCTCCAACCGGATTTACCGCACCGATGTGCTCGGCGTGCTCAATAACAGCGCGCTGTGGTTTGCCGGGCTGCTGTTGAACGGGCTGGGAATCAACCGGCTCAAGCAAGTCTCGCTGCTCGACAATTCCCCGCTGGTGGGGTTGCTGGAAGAAATCATGCCTTGCGAAAAAATCCAGGACAGCATCGACGCCGGGCTGCTGTATGCGTTGAGCATCACCGCTTCCGGCTACGGCTCCGGGCAGTCCGTCACGTTTTATCAGGGGGTGAAGGAAATCGTGCCGTGGCGGCGCGCCCGGCGCATCGGCATCCCGACGCGGATCGAGAACAAGCATTTGCTGGCCTCGTCGGCTCTGCCTTTTCTGTTCACGGCGACCCTGATTAACCGCGAATACTTTGGCGACGGTTCGATGCGCCAGATCGCGCCGATCAGCTCTGCGCTGCATCTGGGCGCGACGCGCCTGCTGATAATCGGCGTCACCGCAAACGGATACGCCGACCCGGTCAGCCGCAACGACATGAACGACTACCCGTCCCTGGCCCATATCGCCGGCCATGCGCTGAACAGCATCTTTCTCGACAGTATGGAAGTCGATCTGGAGCGGGTAAAAAAAATCAACGACCTGGTCGCGATGCTGCCGGACGAAGTGCGCGAGCGCGCCAATCTCAAGCATGTGGACGTGCTGTATGTCTCGCCCAGCCAGCCCATCGAAAAAATTGCCGAACGCTACGCCGCGGAATTGCCCTGGACGATACGCCTGCTGCTGCGCATGGTCGGCGCGGTGCGGAGGAGCGGCACGACACTGGTCAGCTATCTGCTGTCCGAGGAGAAATACTGCCGCGCACTGATTGATCTCGGTTATCAGGACGCGCTGAAACAGCGCGACGAGATTCTGCGCTTTCTTGACGTGCAGCCGCCCCGGGATGACGGGATGCCGCAATGACAATACGGCCAGCAAGCGGTGAGTTGGGAGTGGGGAGAACGCTCCAACCCCGCACTTGGCAATTGCTGGAAATATTGGCGGACGGCGAATTCCATTCCGGCGAAGCCCTGGCGCAACGGCTGGGCGTGTCGCGCGCCACGGTGTTTAACGCGCTGGCCGATGTTGCGGGCTACGGCGTGGCCTTGCAGCGGATACGCGGGCGCGGTTACCGCCTGGCGCACCCCTGGCAACAATTGGAACGCGACGAAATAGTGCGCTGGCTGGGCCGCGAAAACCTTTTGATGGAACCACTAGCCAATCGACTAGGCGAGCAAACAACGCCCGCCAAGTCGCTGGTTATGTCCGGGCACCCGAAGGATGCCGGACAATTCGACATCGAAATATTGCCGCAGGCCGCTTCCAGCAATACGTTGCTGTTGCAGCGCGCCACGCTCGGCGCGCCCGGCGGCAGCGTGCTGGCGGTGGAATTGCAGACAGCCGGGCGCGGGCGCATGGGGCGCACCTGGCATTCCGGCCTGGGCACCGCGCTGACATTTTCCCTGTTGTGGCGATTTGATTGCGGGCTGAACGCCTTGTCGGGCCTGAGCCTGGCGGTAGGCGTGGCGATGGTGCGCGCATTGAAAACATTTGGCGCGCAGGGCGTGCGGCTTAAATGGCCGAACGACATCCTGAGCGGACAGGGCAAATTGGGCGGCGTGCTCATCGAGGCGCAAGGCGACATGCTCGGGCCGAGCGCAGTGGTGATCGGCGTCGGTTTGAATTGCGACCTGCCGGCCAACCTGGCGCGGCAGATTGGCCGACCGGCCAGTGCGCTGGATGAGGTGTGCGCGGTGGCGCCCGCACGCAACCGGTTGCTGGCTGCCATATTGCAGGAATTGGCGCGCGTGCTGCGCCAATTTGCGCAAGACGGGTTCGCCGCGTTGCGCGGCGAGTGGGAGCAATACCACGCCCACCAGGACAGCCCGGTCCGGTTGCAACTGGCGGATGGCTCGACGGTGAACGGGATCGCGCGCGGGGTGAGCGATAGCGGAGAGCTATGCCTGGAAACCGCGCAGGGTGTGCGGCGCTTCAATTCCGGAGAAGTGGGGGGGCGGCAGCGATGAAGTTGTTGATCGACGCGGGCAACACGCGCATCAAGTGGGCTTTGGTAAATAATGGCGATTGGCTGCTCGGTGGGGCTTTGCCTGTTCAACAGGCAAGCGGTTTGCAGCAACACTTTGCGGGACAATTCGGCAAGCTCGTGACAGATTTGCGCGACATACAACAAACCTGGGTGAGCAATGTCGCCGGCGAAGAAGTTGCCGGCGCCATCCGCAACGCCTGCGCCGCCCCGCAATGCCCGCCGCGCTTCATCACGGCGCAGGCCGCCCAGTGCGGGGTGCGCAACGGCTATGCGCAGCCCTCCCAGCTTGGCAGCGACAGGTGGGCGGCGCTGATTGCGGCATGGCGCCTGACGGGCAGAAGCTGCCTGTCCGTGAACTGCGGCACGGCAACCACGATAGACGCCTTGTCCGGGCAAGGAGAATTTATTGGCGGGCTGATTTTGCCCGGCGTGGAGCTGATGCAGCACAGCCTGGGCGCCGCAACAGCCCGGTTGCAGCCGGCGCGGGGGAAATATGCGCCATTCCCGCTGAATACCGCCGACGCGCTGTACAGCGGCGCAATACAAGCCACTTGTGGCGCGATAGAGCGGCAACACGCGCTGCTCGGCGACGGCAGCGCGCCGGTCGTGTTGAGCGGCGGTGCAGCCGCCCAATTGCAGCACCGCATTAACCTGCCGGTGCAGATGGTGGATAATCTTGTCCTGCAAGGTCTGCTGTTGATCGCACGGGAAACGGACGCATGATGAGGGCATTATTCTGGATTTTATTGCTGTGCAATGTGATTTTCTTCGCGGCGATGCGTTGGGGAGTGCTGCCCTCCGATGAGAGGGCTGCACAGGCGCAACCTGCCCTGCATGAAGAGAAAATCCGCTTGCTGGGCGCGCCGCCCGCAGCATTGCCCGCATCCGCTCCGACCGCTGCCCCCGCGGCGCCCCCGCCGCTTGCGCTTGAACCGAATGCCCCCGCCTGCCTTGAGTGGGGCGATTTCTCGGGCGCGGATTTGGCGCGCGCCGCGACCGCGTTATCCGCCTTGCAGCTCGGCGACAAATTGGGCCAGCGCCAGATTGAACACGGCATCAGTTATTGGGTGTATATCCCCCCGCTCAAAAACAAGGCGGCCGTGAATAAAAAAATCGACCAGCTCAAAACACGCGGCATCGAAGAATACTTTGTCATGCAGGACGAGGGGCCATGGTTGAATGCCATTTCGCTCGGCGTATTCAGGACACAGGAAGCGGCGCAGGATTTTCTGGATAAACTGCACACCAAAGACGTGCGCAGCGCGCAGGTCGGCACGCGCGCCGGCAATCTCAAAGCGACCGTATTCGTGCTGAGAGGACTGGATGCCGCGACCGGAGCCAGGTTGGCCGCGATACAAAAAGATTTTCCCGGAAGCGAACTGAAGAATGTCTCCTGCGCATTGACAAAATAGGGTGAAATCCGGAGAATGCCGCGCTCTTCGCGGTGATATAGCTCAGGTGGTTAGAGCGCAGCACTCATAACGCTGAGGTCGGTGGTTCAAATCCACCTATCACCACCAAAATACTGCTTCAGATGTTCCTGAAACCTCCACAAAACCCGCACATCCAATGGCTTTGCGGGTTTTTTGTTGCCTATACGCCCCTGCAATCTACCGACAATTGACGGTATCTGGCGTGCCGTCAGTAGTCGATACCGTCAAAGGGGGTTAACCTATTTCCGGCAGTTGAATGCACCCAACAGCCTGTTGAGGTAATCTGTACGCTGATTTCCATCGAATAGGAGACTCAACCAATGGGTGAAGCCAAACGTCGCCAAGCAGAAGCGCTGAAACGTGTTGGCAGCATGATCGTGGATACCCCCGGCGGAAGGTTGCACGTTCAGTGGGATGGGGAAGCCAGCGCCACCCCAATCGGCCAACTCGCTTTTTTTCCGAATTTCTCCACACCAGCGGGGCCTGGTCAGCCTGGGTGCAAGACTGCCCACTGGTGGCCTATACCAGCCCCAACGCCCCAACCAAACAGGACGTGCTGGGCACTTGGCTCCTGTCCATCCTTGCCGGACACAAACGCTATGCCCATGTCAGCGCATTACGCGGCGACACCGTCAGCGCCCAGGTGCTGGGCATGAACAAGATCATCAGCGAAGATGCCCTGCGCCGCGCACTGACCCACATCAGCGCCGCCGACAGCGCACCGTGGCTACAAAACGCATCTGGGCAATAGCGTCAACGCCGCACTTTTCACGGCGTGGATACTCGACATCGACACCACCATCAAATCCCTCTACGGCAAACAGGAAGGCGCACAGGTCGGCTACAACCCCCACAAACCCGGTCGTCCCAGCCATGCACTCCACACCTGCCGGGTTGGCAACTTGCGCCTGGTACCCGATGTGGAGGTTGCCGCCGGACTTGAACACAGCGCCCGCCACGCCTTGCCCGGACTGACCGGCGTGCTTGATCGTCTCCAGGCATCACAGCGACCGGCGCTGGTGCGGGGTGATTGCGGTTTCGGCAATGACCCCGTGCTGGAACAGTTGGAAGAACGGGAACAGCCTTATCTCTTCAAGCTGCGCCAGACCAAGGGGGTACACCGGCTGCTGCATCGGCAATTCGGCCGGGATGACTGGACGATCTCAACCCCTGCCGATCAAGGCTGGCAGGCGGTAGAGAGTACGCTCAAACTGGCAGGCGGGAAACGGGAACGGCGTGTCGTCGTATTGCGCCGCCCCCTCAAGCAGGACGTGGCATTGGCGCGTGAGAAGAAATCGCGGGGCGGCAAACAACTCGATCTGGCCTTACCCGGAGAGGGATTCGTCGCCTATGAATATGCGGTGCTGGTGACCAATGCGGATTATGGCTTGTCTGCGATTGCCCAGTTATATCGTGACCGTGCGGATGCCGAAAACGGCTTTGACGAACTGAAGAACCAGTGGGGGTGGGGTGGCTTTACCACGCAGGACCTGGCACGCTGCCAGAGCGCGGCTCGCACTGTGGCTCTGGTGTACAACTGGTGGAGCTGGTATTGCCGGGCGGCGCGGTCGGGGGCGCGGATGGAAGCGCAAACCGGCCGCCCGCTACTGCTGGCGGCGGTGGGTCGAGCCATCCGCCATGCGGGACAAAGCGTGCTGTATCTGACCCCGCTGCATGGGGGTGTCGAGCAGGTTGATCACGCAATCGTCGTAGGTGAATTGCATCACCGAACTGGCCACGGAAATACCGCGCTGCTTTTCGATTTTCAGCCAGTCCGAGGTCGCGTGGCGACCGCTCTTGCGCGCCTTCACCGTGCCCGCCATCTGGATCGCGCCGCCGAACAGCAACAGCTTTTCGGTGAGCGTTGTCTTGCCCGCATCGGGGTGGGAGATGATCGCGAAGGTGCGGCGGCGCTTAACCTCGCGTGCGATGCTTCCCGCAGTTGCCGATGGGGTGCTGGTGAGAATTTCTTCCGGTTGGTTGGTTATGGTGTCGTGAAATTGTAGGGGCGCGATTCATCGCGCCCTTTGCCTGATAAATAGATCGGGGCGCGATGAATCGCGCCCCTACGATGGCTTAGCCGCTGTTGCGCAGCCCGGTGGCGATGCCGTTGATGGTCAGATGGATCGCGCGCTTCACCAGCTCGTCGTTGTCTCCGGCGCGGTGGCGTTGCAGCAGGGCGACTTGCAGGTGGTTGAGCGGGTCGATGTAGGGTGTGCGGGTCAGCAGGCTGCGCGCAAACGACGGGTTGTCCTGCAACAGGGTGGTGTTGCCGGTTACGGCGAACAGCATTTCCACGGTGTCTTCCCATTCGCGGTTGATCGCGCCGAAAATCCGCTCGCGCAAGGCTGCATCCGTCACCAGTTCGGCATAGCCGGAGGCGATACCCATATCGGTCTTGGATAGCACCATATCCATGTTGGACATCAGGCCGCGGAAGAACGCCCAGTTTTTATACATCGCTTGCAGTTGCGCCAGCCCGGCTTCACCTTCGCGGGCGATGAACTGTTTCACCGCGCTGCCGAAGCCGAACCAGCCCGGCAACAGGGTGCGGTTCAAGCCCCAACTGAACACCCACGGAATCGCGCGCAAATCTTCGATGCGGTCGGATGCCTTGCGCGCCGACGGGCGGCTGCCGATATTGAGTTCGGCGATTTCGCGGATCGGGGTGGCGGTGAAAAAATATTCGGTGAAACCGGGTGTTTCATACACCAGTTTGCGGTACGCGGCGAAGGCGTCGCAACTCAACGCCTCCATGATGCGGTGATATTCCGGCATGGTGCTGTCCGCGCCGTGATGGTGCAGCAGCGTGGCCTCCATGGTCGCGGCAATCAGCGTTTCCAGATTGCGCCGCCCGATTTCGGGATTGGAGTATTTGCTGGAAATCACTTCGCCTTGTTCGGTGATGCGGATCTGGCCGTTCACGCTGCCGGGCGGTTGCGCCAGAATCGCCTCGTAGCTCGGGCCGCCGCCCCTGCCTACCGTGCCGCCGCGCCCGTGGAACAGGCGCAACTCGATGCCGTGTTTGGCGAACACTTTCACCAGCTCGACTTCGGCTTTGTACAGCTCCCAGTTGGCGGTGAGATAGCCGCCGTCCTTGTTGCTGTCGGAGTAGCCGAGCATCACTTCCTGGGTATTACCCCGGCTGGTCAGCAACTGGCGGTAGTACGGAATGGCGAACAGCTCGTCCATGATAACCCCGCAGCCGCGCAGGTCTTCGATGGTCTCGAACAATGGAATGATATTGACGTGCAATCGAGGGGTTGGATTATCGCGCAGCGATTCGGAGATTGAAAATTGTTCTTCTCGCTCGCTTCCTCTCCCGCTTGCGGGAGAGGATTGAGGAGAGGGGATGCTTGCCCCCTCTCCCGCCTTGCGGGAGAGGGTTGGGGAGAGGGCTTCGCTTTCGAGCAGGCCCACCTGTTGCAGCATCAACGCGAGTTCCAGCATGTCGCTGGCCGCATCGGTCTTGGAAATAATGTGGTTGGGCAGCGCGGCGCGGCCAAAGCGCTGGTGGATTTGCGCGGCGGCTTGCATGATGCGCAACTCGCTTTGCACTACCGGCGTGTATTGCTCGATGTCGGCGATCAGCGGCTTACCGTCTTGCAATGCGGCCAGCAACACCTCGCGGCGCGCGGCCTCGTCCAGGTCTTTGTAATTGGCTTGGCCGCTGCTGTGCGAAAAGAGTTCGCTTACGGTCTGCTCGTGAATCGCGCTGTGCTGGCGCATATCCAGCGGCGCGAGGTGGAAGCCGAACACTTCCACGGCGCGGCGCAGATAGGCGATGCGGCCGCGCGCCAGATACACCGCGCCGTGCTTGAGCAGAGAATCGATCAGCACATCCAGGTCGCCGATGAATTCCTGCGGCGCGGCATAAGGCCGCGCATGTTTATCGATCGGCGGCAGATGCGCAATCTCGTGCCCGAGCTGTTTGGCGGTCGCGCAGAGGCGCGAATAAATCAGGATCAGCGCGCGGCGGTAGGGTTCGTCCTTGCGGCTGGCGGCTTTGTCCGGCGAAGTATCGGAAAGCTTGCGCAACTCATCGCTGACTTCCAGCAAGCGGTCGGTCAGGCTCAGGCGCGTGCCGAGAATATGCGTTTCGCCGAGGTAATGCTCGAACACCAGCGCGGAATGCTGCTGCACCGCATCCAGCATCACATCGTGGGTGACGAAAGGGTTGCCGTCGCGGTCGCCGCCGATCCAACTGCCCACGCGCAACAGCGGCGGGACGCGAATATCTTTGTCGAAGCGCGCTTCCAGTTGTTTTTCCAGATTGGCGTAAATCTTCGGGATTTCGCTGAGAAACGTGTAGCGGTAAAACTCCAAGCCGTTTTTGATCTCGTCGCGCACCGTCAGCTTGGCGGTGCGCAACATGCGCGTTTGCCAGAGGATCAGCACAAAACGGTGCAAGGCTTCTTCGTTGTCGGCCAGCTCTTCCGGCGTCATGTCCACGCGGTCGCGCTCGGACAGCAGGCGCGAAATGATCAACTGGCAATCGAGAATGCTCTTGCGCTGCACCTCGGTGGGGTGCGCGGTCAACACCGGCGAGATCAGCGCGCTGTCGAGAAAGGCTTGCAGCGTTTCTTTGCCGAGATGCTTTGCTTCGATGCGTTCCAGCGCCAACTGCAAGCTGCCGTCTTTCGGCGCGCTACCGGTTTTTAGATGGGCGCGATGGCGGCGGTTATGGTGCAGATCTTCGGCGATGTTGGACAGTTGCGAGAAATAGCTGAAGGCGCGCACTACGGACAGCGTTTCGCTCGGGCTGAGAGCATCCAGCGTTTTTTCGAGCTGCACGCGGTCGCGGTCATCCTGCGTTTTGCGGAAACGCGCCGCGCCGCGGTGCGTTTCCGCAAAACGCAGGATGACCG
>SCPW01000050.1 GCA_004298605.1 Gallionella sp. | reverse complement strand
ACAACCCTCCCAGCACCGGCAGGTCGCCAAACAACGGCACTTTGCTGACCGACATCGAATCGGTCTGCGTATAAACCCCGCCGATAACCACCGTCCCGCCGTTTTCCACCAGCACCTGGGTATTGACCTTGTTGGTGTCTATGGTCGGTATGCCGCCAAACACGAGCTGCCCTATCGAATCCTTGGTGACATTCACGTCCATTATCACATTGTCATCCGGTGTAATCTGGGGCTTGACTTTCAGGCTCAAGGTGGCTTTTTTGAATGCCACAGTAGTCGCCCCGCTACTTGACGCTTCCTGATACGCCACTTCGGTACCCGATTCAATGTTCGCTTCGACCTGGTCAGCCGTAACCACGCGCGGGCTGGAAATGATCTTGCCCTTGTTGTCGGTCTCCAGCGCGGACAATTCCAGGTTGAGGAACTTGGTTGCGGCCGCGTTGAACAGGATCATCGACAGCGTGCCCGCCGCCCCTGTTACCGGCAGGTTAACGTTGGATTGTTGCCCCGCAATACTGCCGGTGGCGATTGTGCTATTGCTGCCTCCGGGCAGTATCACGACGGGAACGGTTCCCCCGGTCGTGCCTCCGCCAAAGGTCGCGCGGGTCGCGCTTGAATTATTGTTCCCGATCGCAAACCCGTTCCCCGCTGCCGGCGATGGGCCCGTGTAGCCCATTTTCACGCCCAGGTTCCTGCCAAATTTGTCGGATGCCTCAACCACGCGCGCCTCGATCATCACCTGGCGCACCGGTATGTCGATCTGCTGGATCAGCTTGCGCACCTCTTCAAGATGGGACGGGATGTCCTGCACAAACAGGGTATTGGTGCGGGGATCGACCACTGTGCTGCCACGCTTGGACAGGATGCGCTGCTTGTCGTTGGACAACAGCTTGGTAATCGCATCGCCTTTCTGGTAGCTCAACTGGAAACTTTCCGTGCGCAATTCTTCCAGTTCGGAGATTTCCTGGCGCGCGGCCAGGTTGATTTTTTCTTTGGTGGCGAGCTCTTCACGGGGGGCGACCTGGATCACATTGCCGTTCTTGCGCATGTCCAGGCCGCGGCTCTCCAGAATGATCGCCAGCGCCTGGTCCCACGGCACTTCCTTCAGGCGCAGGGTAATGTTGCCGCCCACGGTATCGCTGATCACCATGTTCAGGTTGGTGAAATCCGCGATCACGTTCAATGCCTCGCGGACGTCGATTTTCTGGAAATTCAACGTCAGTTTTTCGCCCGCATAACCGATATGATTGCCCTTGACCAGCTTGTTCGGATCATCGGCTACGGGTTTTACCTCGACAATGAATTTGTTGTCGGTCTGGTAGGCCGCGTGTTCCCACAGCCCCTTCGGCTCGATCACCATACGCACGTTATCGCCCTGCACAAATGTGTCCACGCCCTGCACCGGTGTCGCGAAATCGACCACATCCAGTTTGCGCTGCAAGTTGCGCGGCAGGCTGGTCTTGAGAAAATCGACGATCAGCGTAGTGCCCTGTTGGCGTATATCTATGCCGATGCCGGGATCGGAAAGGTCGATCTGTACGCGCCCTTCGCCATTTTTGCCCCGGCGAAAATCTATATCGCGCAGCGTGTGCTTTTGCGCGCCCTGCCTGGCCTCGGCAAAACGCGAAGTGTTGTTATTCGCGGAAGTATCCGCAGTTTTGCCATGCAAGGTAATCACCAGGCTGTTGCCATCCACCCTGGTATCGTACGTCAACATCTGGTTGAGGTTGATAACCAGGCGGGTGCGGTTCCCCGCCTGGACGATGTTGGCGCTGCGCAAATCCCCTTCACTGAAATCCTGTACGGACTTGCCCAGCCCGTTGGCCGTGTTTGAAAAGTCGAACGCGATGCGGGGCGGCGTGTTGATGGTGAAATCGGTTGGCGGTTTGGCCAACGGTTGCGCCAGGTCAACCTTGATAACGGTCGCCCCGTCGCCGGCATTGCTGGCCTTCAGCGCGGTAATACTGTTCTGCGCGCCGGGTACGCCGGTGGGCGTCCCGCTACCGCGTAGCGACCCTTCCGCAGCCTGCGCCTGCCCGCACAACACGCCAAATGCGACGAATATGCCCAGCAGGCGAACCAAGTTTTTAAGCGCGTTATCAAGATGTTTCATCGTATTGCCCCCACAAATCATTCAATTAACTTCAGGCTGTTCATGCGGTCGGACCAGTCGCCGGCACTGTCTTGCGCCACTTCTTTAATGATCACTTCCGTGTCGGTCACCTCTTTTATCAGGCCGAAGTTCAAGCCGATATAGTTGCCCGCCTTGACCCGGTGCAGCTTGCCGTCAGGGGCGCGGATCACCGCATGGGCAACTTTATTCTGGTAAAGGTAGCCGACCATGCTGAGCCCTTCGAGCGGGAACTCTTCCAGAGCCTCTTTGTGGCGATCCAGATCCGGCTGGTTTGCCCCGGCGCGGCCGCCGGAACGCAAATCCGGCTTGCGCGGCTTGAACGGATCGG
>SCPW01000384.1 GCA_004298605.1 Gallionella sp. | reverse complement strand
CTGCTGGGCCAGCGCGACCCCGTCGCCCACCTGGTTGACTGTCTCGGACATGCTGGCAACCGCGATGCGGGCGGTATCCTGGATCGTGTCGATCATCTGGGTAATTTCCTTGGTGGCGTTGGCGGTGCGCTCCGCCAGCTTGCGCACTTCATCCGCCACCACGGCGAAGCCGCGCCCCTGCTCACCGGCTCGCGCCGCCTCGATGGCGGCATTCAGAGCCAGCAGATTGGTCTGTTCGGCGATTTCCTTGATGACCTGCGCGATGGAAGAAATCTGGGTTGACTGTTGCCCGAGATTCTCGATGGCGCTGGAAGTATGGCGCACGGTATCGGCAATTTGCCTCATTTCCGTGGCGGCGTTATGGATGATCTCGCTGCCCCGGGCGGACAAATCGCCGGATTCCCTGGAAATTTCCAATGCTTCGCGCGCATTTTCGGAAACATGGTTGATGCTGACAGTGACCTGTTCCACCGTCGCCGCTATCGCGGAAGCGGATTCGCTTTGATGCGCCGAACTGGATGCGACCTGGCCGGAAGATGACGACAGGGCGCGGGATGCGGCCAACACGCCATCCGCGCTGTCCTGCACCTGGCGCAATGCGGCTTGCAGATTACCCATCAGATCGTTGAACGAATGCGCGGTTTGCCCGACCTCATCGCGGCTGTCCACGGCGACGCGGCGGGTAAAGTCGCCGTTTTTGCCGATGTCCACTATCGTCGAACGCATCGCGCTTACGGGAAGGACGACAGACCGGGTAATCAAAGCGGCAAAAACGGCAGCCAGCAATGCCGCCGCCGCGCTGCCCCAGATCATCCCGTTCATGGCGGAACTGGCGGCGCTTACTGCGCCAGCGGTAATCCGGTTGGCTTCGGCCACCTGCTGTTCGCGGAATTTTGCCAGCTCCCCGGAAAGCGTTTCGCTATCCTTGTCGAAGCCTTCCATCATCGCGTTGCCGGCATCTATCCCTTTGGTGATATAGGCCTCCGCCATTGCCCTGCCCGTGTCGTAGAAGCGGTTGAAGTCCGCCTCGATGGTTTCCATTTTCTTCAGGTTGCCCGCGTCGTTTTCCCGCCGGTACATCCGCTTGTATTTCTCCACACCGTCCCGGAAACGTTTGGCTGACTCTTCGGCGTCCTTGTACCCGTCGCGGTCATGGGTGGCAGAAACATCCGTCAGCCACTGTTGCACCTCGGAACGGGCGGTGTCCATTTCGCTTACCACCAGAACGTAAGGCAGGGTTTCTTCCTTGATCTGCCTGGCGCCCTGCGCGAGATGGGAGAGCGACACGCCTACCAGCAGCAAAGTCGCTATGAACAGCACTACTATGATGGCGAAGCCGGCGGCAAGCCGTACCCCAATGTGTATATTTTTCATTCAAAATGCTCCTTTAAAGTTGCACCTTGCAAAACACCATTGCTACACGCCGCTTTTGTTTATCGGCAAAATTGCGCGTTACTTTAGTTGTAAGGGAGCCGGAATTTTCATAAATACCATTTATGAAATTACGCCATACCAAGGAAGCGGCGCTCCCTTAAATTTTCGCAGGCCAACCTCCTCAGTTTCCCCTTATCAAAGGGGAAGCGAAAACTCCTCCCCTGGCAAGGGGAGGTCGGGAGGGGTTGGTTCATGGGTTGTCGGAAAATTTTACACATGCTGGCTGGTCGGCACTATTCGGCTACGCAAGTGCTTGATTCAGCGAAGTGGTGTTGCCGTGGCATCATAATTGCGTGCTCCGGAATGAATCAATCGTGACATCGGTCCGGCGTTCTCAGCCGGGATTCCTCGGATGGCTCATGACACTTTCGCAATACTCTATATTTAGGAGCATAGAATGAAGGTCTATAGCGGCGAGCAAGTCAACACCTACACCAACAGCAACCAGGACACACCGGCGATCACGGTGCTGGCGGACGGCAGCTATGTCGTGGTGTGGACTTCCTACACACAGGACGGCGTCAACAGCTACGGGATATACGCCCAGCGTTTCACCGCTTCCGGCGTGCCCACCGGCCCCGAATCACGCATCAACACCACCATTGGCAACAACCAGACAGACGCCTCTGTGGCGGCTTTGTCCAGCGGCGGCTTCGTGGTGACGTGGACAGATAACGCCAAGGATGGAAGCGGTCAAGGCGTCTACGCCCAGTGCTTCGACGCCAGCGGCGTGGCACAGGGCGCAGAGTTCAAGGTCAACACCACAACCTACAGCGAGCAGTACGATTCCAGCGTAGCGTCCTATACCGGCGGTTTTGTCGTCACTTGGAGCTCTTATAACAATCCGGGGGATACTTCCAGTTACGGCGTCTATGCCCAACGCTACGACAACGCGGGCAGCCCTCAAGGCGGCGAGTTCCGGGTTAACACCACCACATTGGATCAACAGTACGAACCGGACGTTGCCGCCAACGCCGACGGCAGCTTCGTCGTGATATGGCGTTCGGAAGGCCAGGATGGCTCTGGCTCCGGTGTTTATGCCCAGCGCTATGACACCACCGGTACTGCGGCGGGGGGCGAATTCAGGGTCAACACCTACACCACCGGCAGCCAGTACGAGGCCAAGGTGGCCACCCTCGTCGGCGGCGGCTTCGTCGTGGTGTGGCGTTCGGACGGCCAGGATGGCAGCAGCGCCGGCGTCTATGCCCAGCGCTACGACGCAAGCGGCGTGGCCCAGGGCATCGAATTCCGGGTCAACGAATCTACCAGCGGCGGACAGTACCAGCCCGACGTGGCGGCTCTGGCCAACGGCGGCTTCGCGGTGACCTGGTACAACGACAACTACGACATGTCCGGCACGGGCAGCTATAGCGACGTTTATGTGCGCGAATATGACGCCGCGGGCGCGGCGACAGGCGGCCAGGTCAAGGTCACGCCGGACAACAACTACCAGTCGCAACCGGCCATCGCCCATCTGGGCAGCGACAATTACGTGGTGGCCTGGACAGACAACGTCAAGGACGGCAGCGGCAACGGCATCTTCCAGCAACTCTTCGGCACGGCATCGGAACTGCCGCGCCAGGCCAACCCGGAGCTGGGCGATTTCGCCGGTACGGTGACCTTCGGCGAGAACCTCGTCAACACCACACCCCAGGTCATCGACCACGTGGTCGGCCTGACGG
>SCPW01000383.1 GCA_004298605.1 Gallionella sp. | reverse complement strand
CCTTCGATCCACAGGCCGAGCATGGCAGTGGTAATCAGTTGTTGCCGCTGTGGTTGTCGTTGGGTTTGCACCCCAATACCGGCTTCGAGATTCATCCCTTCACTTATCACGGCCAGCGCGTGGTGCTGTTTGAGATTCACCCGGCCTTTGACCAGCCTGTGAAGTTTTACGGCACGGCCTATATCCGCGATGGCTCCAGCAAAACCGAGCTGGCGCGTTACCCGGAAAAGCAGCGGCAAATCTGGCAGCGCCGGGTGGATTGGAGCGCCCAGGTGTGCGAGCGGGCGAGCCTCGCCGATCTTGATCCGGCAGCGATAGCCAAAGCGCGCACGGAGTACAAGACCAAGTTCCCGGCAAAGGCTGCCGAGGCGGATGGCTGGGATGACGCGACCTTTCTGAACAAAGCCAAGCTGACAATACAGGGCGCGCTGACGAACGCCGCGCTATTGTTGCTGGGCTTGCCGGAATCGACTTCCTTGCTGTCGCCCGCCGTGGCGCGGATTAGCTGGCTGTTGAAAAATGAGCGCAACGAAGATCAGGACTATGAGCATTTCGAGCCGCCTTTTTTGCTGAATGTGGATAAAGTCCTCGCGCGTATCCGCAACCTGACGGTGCGGGAGCTGCCGAGCGGGACGCTGTTTCCCGTGGAGATGTCGCAATATGATCCGTGGGTGATCCGCGAGGCATTGCACAACTGTATCGCCCACCAGGATTACGGCTTGCGCGGACGCGTTCAAGTGGTGGAAACACCGCAAGGGCTGACGCTGACCAATGTGGGCGGTTTTCTGCCGGGACGGGTGGAAACGGTGATCGAGCAGGATGCGCCACTGGAAATTTACCGCAATCTTTTCCTCGCCGAGGCAATGGTCAATCTGAATATGATTGATACGCAGGGCGGCGGCATCAAGCGCATGTTTGAAGCGCAACGCAAGCGCTTTTTTCCCATGCCAGACTACAATCTTTCTCAGCCTGAGCGCGTGGCCGTGAGCCTGCGAGGTCGCATTCTGGATGAACGCTATACCCGTTTGCTGATGTCCCGAACCGACCTGGATTTGAGCACGATCATGCTGCTGGACAGGGTGCAGAAAAATCAAACCATATCGGCTGAAGATAACAAGCGATTGAAAGCGGCGAAGCTCGTGGAAGGCCGTTATCCGAACCTTGTTGTGGCTGCTGCGATTGCTGCCGCCACCGGGCAGAAGGCGAAGCACATTCGCGACAGTGGTCTTGATAGCCAGTATTACCGGGACTTTATCGTGAAACTTGTTCGCGAGCACCAGCCAGTGACGCGCGAAGATATAGATAAGCTATTGCTGGATAAATTGCCGGAGGTGTTGAGCGAAGAGCAGAAGCTGTCGAAGATTCATAACTTATTGTATGAATTGAGTCACCGGCAAAAACTGATTCAGAACGTCGGCAGCCGCAGGTTCTCGCAGTGGGTTTTGCTAAAAGAGCCTACCAATAAGCAATAGAAGCTATGAAAAAACAAAAGCAACCGGATAGCGGAAATGGCATCAAACTGATTTATATGCAAAATTCTTTTGCTAATAGGCTTGTTTTAACTAAAGAAAGCAAAGCAAAACTTAACCCGTTGCATATTGTGTGAGGTGAGCCATGCCCAAACCACATAACCTATTAAGCGAAGCTGCATTCGAGGATGGCCTTCCCCCGAAAAATAGTCTTCCAAGGGTGACGTAAAATTAACGTTACTTTGAAAGGAAGACGATGAAGAAAATACCGAAGCAGGAATACACCGCCGAGTTCAAGGAGCTTGCGG
>SCPW01000382.1 GCA_004298605.1 Gallionella sp. | reverse complement strand
ATCTGTCGAAATATCCGGATATGCACGAAACCCGCTTGCAGTATGCCCGCGCGCTATTGGAGCAAAAACAGTTCAAACAGTCGCGCGAGGAATTCCAGCGGCTGGCGAAAGATAACCCGGACAACCCGGATCTGGGGTTTGCGATTGCGATGATTTCCTTGCAGTTGAAGGATTTGCAGGGTGCGGAGATGCAGCTCCGGCAGGAGCTCGGCAAGGGCAGGAAAGACCAGAGTGTGGTGCAGTACTACCTCGGGCAGTTATGCGAGGCGAAAGAAAACGAAGACGAGGCGATGGCGCATTACCGCGAGGTGAAGGGCGGCGAATACCAGTTTGCGGCGCAATTGCGCATCGCTTATTTGCTGGGCAAGGGCGGCAAGCTGGATGAGGCGAGGCAATATCTGCATCAGGCGCAGGCGGACAACAACCAGCAGCGCGTGCAACTGGTGCTGGTCGAGGCGCAATTGTTGCGCGAGGCAAAGCGGGCCGAGGATGCGTATCGGGTGTTGCAGCAAAGCCTGGAAAAATTGCCCAACCACCCGGATTTGCTTTATGAAACCGCGATGCTGGCGGACAGGACCGGCAAGCCGGATGTGTTCGAGCAATTGATGCGCAAACTGATCCAGATCAGGCCGGACCAGGCGCATGCCTATAACGCGCTGGGCTACGGTCTGCTGGAACGCAACGAGCGGATTCCGGAAGCGGTGCAGTTGGTGGAAAAAGCCTTGCAGCTTGCCCCCGATGACCCGGCCATCATGGACAGTGTGGGCTGGGGCTACTACCGCAGCGGCAGGCTGGACGATGGCTTGAAGCTGTTGCGCCGCGCTTTTTCCGGCAACCCCGACCCCGAAATCGCCGCGCATCTGGGCGAGCTATTGTGGGTGCGCGGCGATAAAAACGAGGCCAGGAAAATTTGGCAGGATAGCCTTAAAGCCAACCCCGGCAACGAGCATTTGCGGGAAGCCATCAAAAAATTCATGCCCGAATAATGCGACTGCTTGTCCTGGTTTGGCTTGGTTTGCTGGGCGGCTGCGCCTCGCTGCAACCCGCGCCCGCGCCGGCTGCGCGTCCCGCACACTCCGGTTCCGCACCGTTCGCGCTGAACGGGCGCATCGCGGTCAAGTATGACGGCGCGCATCACTCGGCCGGGTTGCGCTGGACGCACCGGGCGCAATCCGACGAAATCCTGCTGCTCGCGCCGCTCGGGCAAACTGCCGCGCGCGTTTACAGCGATGCCCGGAGCGCGACGCTGGATGACGGCGATAAACACTATCGGGCCGACGATGCGGAATCGCTGATGCAACAGGCGCTGGGCTGGTATCTGCCGGTGGATGGCTTGCGCCATTGGGTGCTGGGCCTGGCGGCAGCGGAAAGCCCGGCGAAAATCGAGCGCGGCGACAACGGGCAAATCACGGTGCTGCACCAGAACGGATGGGAGGTGCGCTACCTGCGCTATGCCGATAGCAGGCCGGACAGCATGCCGACCCGCTTGCAGTTGAGCCGCGAGGATTTGCAGGTGCAGTTGCTGATCGACGAATGGGAATGGCCCCAACCGTGAGGCTGACCTGCCCGGCTCCGGCAAAACTTAACCTGTTCCTGCATGTCGTCGGGCGCAGGCCGGACGGCTACCACCTGCTGCAAACCCTGTTCCGCTTCATCGACCTGCACGACACGCTGCATTTCAGCTTGCGCGAGGACGGCGCGGTGCGGCGCACCAACATTGTCGGGGGTGTGGCCGAGGAGCAGGATTTGTGCGTGCGCGCCGCGCGCTTGTTGCAAAGCGAGACCGGTTGCGCGCTGGGTGCGGACATCACCGTTGAAAAGCGCATCCCGATGGGCGGCGGGCTGGGCGGCGGCAGCTCGGATGCGGCGACCGCGCTGATCGCGCTGAACCGCTTGTGGTCGCTGGGTTTACCGCGCGAACGCTTGATGCAACTCGGCTTGAAACTGGGCGCGGATGTGCCGGTGTTCGTGTTCGGCGAAAACGCTTTCGCCGAGGGCGTGGGCGAGAAGTTGCAGGCCTGCCCGCTGGGCGAGGCGTGGTATGTGGTGCTGTTCCCGCCGGTGCATGTGCCGACCGCACAGATTTTTGCGCGCCCGGAATTGACACGCGATACGGTTTCCATCACAATGCGCGCCCTCTTGAGCGGGCAAAAGCGGCAACTGCGTAACGACCTGCAGCCCGTGGTGTGCAATCTTTACCCGGAAGTGGCGCGTTATATGGCTTGGCTGGGTAATTTCGGCGAAGCGATGATGACCGGATCGGGCGCATGCGTGTTTGCCGGGTTCGATAGCCGCGGCCAGGCCGAAGCGGTATTGCGGCAACTGCCGCACGATATGCGCGGCGTGGTGGCGCAGGGTTTGGCAAAGCATCCGTTGCACGGATGGGCGCCGGACTGATGCAAATTGCACGGTAGGTCTCGGTAACTTCAAGTTTTAGATGGGGAGTCGCCAAGTGGTAAGGCACCGGATTTTGATTCCGGCATTCGTAGGTTCGATCCCTACCTCCCCAGCCAGTTTTCAGGGCGCCTGCCCTGTTGTTTTGACTTTTTAAGGAATTGCACGTGTCCTACGACAGCTTGATGGTATTCACCGGCAATGCCAATCCTAAGCTCGCTGCGGCGGTCGCACAGCACCTTCACATCCATCTCGGGCGCGCCACGGTAGGCCGTTTTTCGGATGGCGAAGTGATGGTCGAACTCCTTGAGAATGTCCGTGGCAGGGATGTGTTCGTGCTGCAATCCACTTGCGCGCCGACCAATGATAATTTGATGGAAGTGATGGTGATGGTGGACGCGTTGAAGCGCGCTTCCGCCGGGCGCATCACCGCCGCGATGCCGTATTTCGGCTACGCGCGCCAGGATCGCCGCCCGCGCTCGGCGCGTGTCGCGATCACCGCCAAAGTGGTGGCCGATATGCTCTCCAGCGCTGGTGTGGACCGCCTGTTGACCATGGATTTGCACTCCGACCAGATTCAGGGTTTCTTCGATATTCCGGTGGACAATATTTACGCCAGCCCGATTTTGTTGTCCGACGTGTGGAAACACGATTACCCGAACCTGATTGTCGTGTCGCCGGACGTGGGCGGCGTGGTGCGCGCGCGCGCGCTGGCCAAAGAACTGGAAGCGGATCTGGCGATTATCGACAAGCGCCGCCCCAAGCCGAACGTGGCGAAGGTGATGAACATCATCGGCGAGGTGGCGGGGCGCACCTGCCTGATTATGGACGACATGGTGGATACCGCCAACACGCTGTGCGAAGCGGCCAACGCGCTGAAGGAAAAAGGCGCGGCGCGCGTGGTGGCCTACTGCACCCATCCGGTGTTGTCCGGCCCGGCCATCGAGCGCATCGAAAACTCCGCGATGGATGAATTGGTCGTTACCGACACCATCCCGCTGAGCGAAGCCGCGCGGAACTGCAAGCGCATCCGCCAATTGAGCACGGCGGAATTGCTGGCGGAAACAATACGCCGCATCAATAACGAAGAATCGGTGAGTTCGCTGTTCACCGAATAATGTAGGGTGGACAGGTTTTTGCCCACGCGGCCAGATACCGCGTAGGCACGATGAAACCGTGCCCACCCTACAAAAATTTTAGCGCCAGCCATGTTGGCTGGCGCAAATCATGAATCGTCTGGTCGCGGACGATTCTGTTTTTTGGAGAAGTGAAATGACAATCGAAATCAATGCAACAACCCGCAAAACGCAAGGTACGGGTGCGAGCCGCCGTCTGCGTAACACCGGCCGCGTGCCAGGTGTTGTGTATGGCGCAGGCAGCGTAAACCTGATCGAACTGGATCACAATGATCTGTATCACAAGCTGCGTTCGGAAGCGTTCCACGCTTCCGTGTTGACGCTGAACCTGGATGGCAAAAACGAATCCGTGCTGCTGCGCGACTTCGTGATGCACCCGTTCCGCCAGCAAGTGCAACACATCGACTTCCAACGTGTGGACGCCAACAAAAAGATGCACATCAAAGTGCCGTTGCACTTCCTGAACGAAGACATCGCGCCGGGCGTGAAAGAAGGCGGCGGCAAGATCAGCCACGTGATGAACGAACTGGATATCGCTTGCTTGCCCAAGGATCTGCCAGCCTTCATCGAAGTGGACTTGGCGCATCTGGCGCTGGGGCATTCGATCCATGTGGCCGACTTGAAGCTGCCCGAAGGCGTGGAAGCCGCACTGCACGGCACGCATACCGCCGAAGCCGTAGTGGCGACCGTGCAAGTGCCGCGCGGCGCGGTCGAAGTCGCCGCTGAAGCTGCACCAGAAGCTGCCGCAGCGCCAGCCGCTGCTGCACCGGCTGCCAAAAAAGCCAAGTAAGCCGGGGGCGCACATAAACCCGCCATAGCTGATAGAGGCCATGGCGGGTTTTTTCATTAACGCCGATCCACATTAAAACAGGATTTTGTAGGGGTGCGATTTATCGCGCCCTTCTTTGAGCCAGATACAGTGACCCCGATTCGTTTGATTGTCGGTCTGGGTAACCCCGGACGCGAATATGAAGCCACCCGGCACAACGTCGGTTTTCAGTGGGTGGACGAACTTGCGCGCGCGCAAAATTTGAGCTTCAAGAGCGAGACCAAATTTCACGGCCTGACCGCGCGCGGCCATTTGCACGGGCATGAAGTGTTTCTGCTCAAGCCGCAAACTTTTATGAACCTGAGCGGGCGAGCCGTCGGCGCGTTGGCGCAGTTTTACAAAATCGCCCCTGCCGAAATGCTGGTCGCGCATGACGAACTGGATTTGCCGCCGGGCGTGGCGCGCCTGAAAATAGGCGGCGGGCACGGCGGGCACAATGGGCTGAAAGACATCATCGCGCAGCTCGGCAGCAAAGATTTCTGGCGCTTGCGCGTCGGCATCGGCCACCCGGGCGACCGCGCCGAAGTGTCCAATTACGTGTTGAATGATCCGCGCCGCGAAGAGCGCGAGCTGATAGACGAGGCCATGCAACACGCGCAGGACATCGCGCATCTGGTCATCGAAGGAAAAACCGAAGCGGCGATGTTGAAGCTGCATAGTGCGAAAACCCAACCGTAGGGGCGCAATTTATTGCGCCCTGTTGGGCGTGATGAATCACGCCCCTACAAATTTAGAGGAACAACCATGAGCTTAAAATGCGGAATTGTCGGCTTGCCCAACGTGGGCAAATCCACCCTGTTCAATGCGCTGACCAAGGCGGGCATCGCGGCGGAGAACTATCCGTTCTGCACCATCGAGCCCAACGTCGGCATCGTCGAAGTGCCGGATGCGCGCATGGCGGCATTGGCGGAAATC
>SCPW01000381.1 GCA_004298605.1 Gallionella sp. | reverse complement strand
CGCCGCAACTCGCTGCCGATTTGGACAGCACGCTGTTGCTGATCGATCTGGGGCAGGGCAAAAACCGCATGGGCGGCTCGGCGCTGGCGCAGGTTTACAAGCAGGTCGGCGACGTTGCGCCGGATGTGGACGACGCGCTGCTGCTCAAATCATTCTTCGAACTGGTGCAACGCCTGAATGCCGATGGCGCGTTGTTGGGCTATCACGACCGCTCCGATGGCGGTGTGTTTGTAACGCTCTGTGAAATGGCTTTTGCGTCGCATATCGGCCTGGACATTCAACTCGACGAGTTGCACGGCGACACACTGCGCGCGCTGTTCAACGAAGAGCTCGGCGCGGTGGTGCAGGTGCGCAACCGCGATATACAACTCGTTCTGCAACTGGCGCGCGACGCCGGTTTGAAGAGCGTGCAGAAAATCGCCACACTGAACCAGACCGGCATGATCGAGATTTCGCGGCATGGCGAAAAGCTGTTCGCCGAAAACGGCGTACACCTGCAACGCATCTGGTCGGAGACCACTTACCAGATGCAGAAACTGCGCGACAACCCGGTCTGCGCGCAGCAGGAATTCGACCTCCTGCTGGATGCCGCTGATCCCGGTTTGCACGTGAAGCTGACTTACGACCCGAGCGAAAATATTTCTCCGGCAATTTTGCGCAACCGCCCCAGAATCGCCATCCTGCGCGAGCAGGGCGTGAACGGGCAGGTGGAAATGGCGGCGGCGTTCGACCGCGCCGGATTCGCGGCGGTGGACGTACACATGAGCGACATCATCGGCGGCCGCGTTTCGTTGCGCGACTTCAAAGGTATGGCGGCGTGCGGCGGATTCTCCTACGGCGACGTGCTCGGCGCGGGCGAGGGCTGGGCGAAATCCATCCTGCTCAATCCGCGCGCACGCGACGAATTCTCCGCGTTTTTCCGGCGCGGCGACACGTTTGCGCTGGGCGTGTGCAACGGCTGCCAGATGATGGGTAAGCTGCACGAAATCATTCCCGGCGCCGAAAACTGGGCGCACTTCGCGCGCAACCAGTCCGAACAATTCGAGGCGCGTTTCGTGATGGTGGAAGTGCAACCCTCGCCGTCGATTTTCTTCGACGGCATGGCGGGCAGCCGCATGCCCATCGTCGTGGCGCACGGCGAAGGCTACGCCGATTTCGGCAGCAGCAAACGCCTCGGCGCGGCGCGGGAATTGGTCACGCTGCGCTATGTGGACCATCGCGGCAACACCACCGAAACCTATCCGCTCAACCCGAACGGCTCCCCGCAAGGCATCACCGGCCTGACCACCCCGGACGGGCGCTTCAGCATCATGATGCCGCACCCCGAGCGCGTGTTCCGCGCCGTGCAGAACTCCTGGTATCCGCGCGAATGGCGGGAGAACGGCGCATGGCTGAAAATGTTCCAGAATGCGCGCAAATGGGTGTGGTAGCAAAATGCGGAAAGAGTTTGGGGAGGTGGAATTTTACAAAGTACCATTTGAAAAATTATGCCACACCAGCCAAACTACCCCCATCCCAACCCTCCCCCGCTTGCGGGGGAGGGTTGGGATGGGGGGCGAGGCGTGATTAACGGTGCTTTAAGAATTTCAACCTCCCTTGGGGCGTCATGTACAGAGTGCCCCCAATTCACTCTTTCCCCGGCATGGGTATAATTCGCCCTCACGTTTAAACAGCAAGGAAATATCTTGGAACTCTCGTCTCGCGTACAAGCCATCAAGCCCTCCCCTACTCTCGCCGTCACAGCCCGCGCCGCAAGACTCAAGGCAGACGGCAAGGACATTATCGGACTGGGCGCCGGTGAACCGGATTTCGACACGCCGCAGCACATCAAGGATGCCGCGATTGGCGCGATCAACGGGGGCTTCACCAAATACACCGCCGTGGGCGGCACGCCCTCGCTGAAACAGGCAATCATCGCCAAATTCAAGCGCGACAACGGGCTCGATTACACCGCGAAACAAATTCTGGTTTCCTGCGGTGGCAAACAAAGTTTCTTTAATCTCGCGCTGGCTTTTATCAACCCCGGCGATGAGGTCATCATCCCCGCGCCGTATTGGGTTTCTTACCCCGACATCGTGATTATCGCCGAAGGCACACCGGTGATCGTGCCAGCAGGTATCGAGCAGGGCTTCAAAATGACGCCCGCGCAACTGGAAGCGGCGATCACGCCGAAAACCAGGATGGTGGTGATCAACAGCCCGAGCAACCCGTCCGGCGCGGTGTATACGCTGGAAGATTTGCAGGCGCTCGGCGAAGTGCTGCGCAAGCACCCTGACGTCCTCATCGCCACCGACGACATGTACGAGCACATCGCGCTGACCGATGCTGAATTCGTCAACATCCTGAACGCCTGCCCCGATCTCTATCCGCGCACCATGGTGCTCAACGGCGTATCCAAAGCCTACGCGATGACCGGCTGGCGCATCGGTTATGCGGCGGGCCCCGAAAACATCATCACCGCCATGGAGAATGTGCAGTCGCAAAGCACCTCCAACCCTACCTCAATTTCACAAGTCGCCGCAGAGGCCGCGCTGAACGGCGATCAGGGCTGCATCACACCGATGCTCAAGGCATTCCGCGAGCGTCATGTGTTCGTGGTGAATGAATTGAACAAAATTCCCGGCGTACAGTGCATCATGGCGGGCGGCGCGTTCTATGCCTTCCCGGATGTGCGTCCTGTGATCGCCAAACTGCACCAGCGCGGCACGATCAAGGCCGCAACCGATGTGGCGCTATCCGGATATCTGCTTGAACAAGGCGGTGTGGCCGTGGTGCCCGGCTCGGCATTTGGCAGCGAAGGCTACATCCGTCTGTCGTTCGCCACGTCGATGGAAAATCTCACGAAAGCGCTGGAGCGATTGGCAAAGGCGCTCGTTTAATTCCGTTTTCTATCAATAGCGAATATCGGGGCGTGATTCAGTGAGGCAAACCCCCGGCTATGCCGGGGGACTAAGTAAGGTTCGACCGTGTGATACGGTCGCTCCAGTTTTATTCCCTCCCCTTCAAGGGGAGGGTTAGGGTGGGGATGGGTTTGAGTGGTGGAGCA